>CAMNAE010000065.1 GCA_946530565.1 uncultured Oscillibacter sp. | reverse complement strand
CACGCTGCCGGAGACGTTGTTGACCATATTGTTCAGCGAGAAATTATCAGGCCGGAACATCAGCTTCCAGCCGTTTTCCTGGTCGGTCACCGTGATGTGGCCCATGTTCGTGCCGCGGCCCTCGTTGACCGCCGTAACGCCCTCCGGCAGACGCAGGATCAGGTTTTCCTCCTCAAAGGTCTGCTCGGTGAGTTCATAGTCGCGATTGATGCCCGGGATGGGGCTTGCGGGATCCAGCGCGTTCTGCGAAGGTTCTTCCTCGACAAAGGGCTCCTCCGCCGGGGCCGGCGCCGCAGCAGGTGCCGCGGCCGGGGTCTCAGTCGGTGCGCTCCCCCCTCCGCCGCAGGCAGAGAGCAGCATCAGCGCCGCTGCGCAAAACGCAAGAAACCGTGTTCTGTTCTTCATGACGCGCTTTTCCTCCTTCTCAAATCATGGTCGATCTTCCAAATTTTCGGGGAAGCCGGGGCTGTACTGAAGTCACCTGATCCTTTCATGCCGTTTCCAAATATCAGGCGTCGTATGGTTCGTTTTGCCAGGGAGCAGGCTCTCTATAATATATCATATTCTTATTATATTATAGCGGCTCCGGTTCGTTGGCTCCATACCCAAACGGGTAATTTGCGCTCAAAACAGGATTCTTTCCCGGCCATTTTCTGCAGCACCCGCGGACGCGCTGCCCGGCCGCACCTTCCCTGCCGCTGCCCCTGCCCGCAGCGCATGTTCCCTTTTGGCATTTATGTTCGTTTGCATAGTAAAGCTATGCAGGATTTCATACATATTTTTTTAACATTTCGGTTGACATTTTTTTAACAATATTGCATAATAGATAAGAGACGCATTCTGTCTTTTCATGTGCTTTTCTGCGCATGCAGCCATCAGTACAGGGAGCCGACGCCATGGGGATCATTCGAGCCGCTGTCCATATCAACGGGATCGTGCAGGGCGTCGGTTTTCGTCCGTTTCTGCACCGCTGCGCGGAGCGGTACAGTCTTGCCGGCTGGGCGCGCAACACGGTCGACGGCGTCGAGCTCGCACTCGAGGGCGAGGAAGACGCTCTTCGCGCCTGCCTTGCCGCGCTGCCGGCCGCAGCGCCCCGCGCGGCGCTGATCGAGTCGATGGACTGGGACATTCTCCCCGCCGAGGGGCTCTCCGGCTTTCACATCGCCGCAAGCGACCCGGGCGGTGTGCGCAGCACGCTGATCTCCCCGGACATCGCGATCTGCCCCGACTGCAAGCGCGAGCTCTTTACCCCGTCCGACCGGCGCTTTCGCTATCCCTTTATCAATTGCACCAACTGCGGGCCGCGTTTTACGATCATCCGCGCGCTGCCCTACGACCGCCCGGCCACCACGATGGCGCCCTTTCAAATGTGCCCGAAGTGCGCGGCGGAATACGCGGACATCCGCGACCGCCGCTACCACGCGCAGCCGAACTGCTGTCCCGCCTGCGGGCCGCAGCTGCGCTTTTATGACGCCGACGGACAGGCGCTCCCCGGCGACGCGCTGAAGAGCGCGGTCAGCTGCCTTACGCACGGCGGGATCCTCGCGGTGAAGGGCCTTGGCGGCATCCATCTTGCCTGCCGCATCGATGATCCGGCCCTCATCGATACGCTCCGCGCGCGGAAGAAGCGCGATGAGAAGCCCTTTGCCGTGATGTGCGCCTCGGTCGAGGCCGCGCGGCGGCTTTGCGGCGTCTCAGCGGAAGAGTCCGCCATGCTCGAGAGCCCTGCGCACCCCATCGTGCTCCTTACCAAAAAGGATCCCGACGCGTACCCGGCGCTGAGCCGGACGCGGGAGCTGGGCGTGATGCTGCCCTATACGCCGCTGCACTGTCTCCTGCTCTCCGACGGTCCGGACGCGCTGGTCATGACGAGCGCGAACCTCTCGGATCTGCCGATCCTCTCAGACAACGCCGAAGCGCTGCGCGCGCTCAAAGGCATCGCCGACGGCTTTTTGCTGCACGACCGCGCGATCGAGACACGCTGCGACGACTCGCTTCTCCGCGTGCTGGAGGGCAGGCCGTATTTCATTCGCCGCTCCCGCGGCTACGCGCCGGCGCCCCTTGTTTTAAAAGAGGCGCAGCCGTCCCTGCTCGCCTGCGGCGCGGAGCAGAAGGCCTCCTTCTGCCTGACGCGAGCGCGTCACGCTTTTTTGAGCCAGCATATCGGCGATCTCAAAAATTTTGAGACTCTCAGCTTTTACGAGCGTCAGATCGCGCATTTTGAGGCGCTCTTCGATCTCAGGCCCGAAACGCTCGTCTGCGACCTCCACCCCGACTACCTCTCCACGCGCTATGCCGAGGAGCGCTCCGCGCGGGACTCTCTGCCCCTTTTGCGCGTGCAGCACCATCACGCCCATATGGCCTCATGTATGGCGGAAAACGGCCTTTCGGGCGACCTGATCGGCCTCATCTGGGACGGTACAGGCTTCGGCCCCGACGGCAGCACCTGGGGCGGGGAGCTGCTTTGCGGCGGCTATACGCGCTTTGAACGCAGGGGCTCGCTTTTGCCGATCCCCCTTCCCGGCGGGGACCGCGCGGTGAAGGAGCCCTGGCGCATCGGTACGGCGCTGCTGCTTTCAGCGAGGCTCGACCCTGCCGAACGATACGGTGCCGAAGCGGAGCGGGTGCGCACGCTGCTCTCGCTGGGGCTCAATTGCCCGCAAAGCTCCGGCATGGGGCGCCTCTTCGACGGCGCGGCCTCGATCCTCGGTCTCTGCGACCATGCCTCTTACGAGGGGCAGGGCGCGGTGCTGCTGGAGGCGGCCGCGATCGACAGCCCCCGCGCGCTGCCCCTCGCCTGGATCGACGACGGCGGCCTGCGCCGCTTCGACTGGCGGCCTATGATCCGCGCGCTTTACTCTGACAAAACCGCCGGCGTCCCCACGGGGGAGCTCGCCGCCGCGTTTATGAATACACTCATTGTGATGGCGGGAGAGCTCTGCGTGTCCGCGCGAAAAGCGACCGGGCTTGACCGCGTGGTGCTCTCCGGCGGAAGCTTTCAGAACCTGTATCTCATGCAGCGTCTGCCGGAACACCTGAAAAAGTTGGGCTTTGGCGTGTGGCACCACAGCCGCGTCAGCGCGAACGATTCCGGGCTGAGCCTGGGGCAGAGCGCGATTGCCGCCCACGGAGGAGAGATCTATGTGCCTTGCAGTACCTCTGAAACTGACGAAGATCGACGGCAATAACGCCGTGGGCGAACGCGACGGCATCCGCCGCTCGATCCGGGTGGATTTTATCCCGCAGCCGCGGGTGGGCGACTACGTGATCTCCCACGCCGGCTTTGCCATTGAGCGGCTGAGCGCCGAGCAGGCGCTTGAGAGCATAGCCGCTGCCCGCGAGGTCGAAGCGGCGCTTGCGGAGGTGCGCAATGCCCGCTGAGCGCAAGCTTCTGATCCGCGAGCTGACCGACGAGATCCATAAGGCCGCCGCCGCGATCGGCCGGCCCGTAAATCTGATGGAGGTCTGCGGCACGCACACCATGGCGATCGCCCGTTCGGGTCTTAAACGCCTGCTGCCCGCGTCGGTGCATCTGCTCTCCGGCCCCGGCTGCCCCGTGTGCGTAACGCCGCCGCAGGTGATCGACGCGGTGCTCAGCTTAAGCGAGCGCAGCGATGTGACGGTCGCGACCTACGGCGATATGATCCGCGTGCCGGGCTCCCGCAGGGGCGAAAGCCTCTCTGCGCGCCGGGCCTCGGGCGCGCATGTGGAGATCGTCTACTCCCCGATGGACGCCCTTGACCTCGCCGCGGCGGATCCGGAGCGCGAGGTCGTCTTCCTCGGCGTCGGCTTCGAGACCTCCGCCCCCGGCACGGCCGCGGCCATCCGGGCGGCGAAAGAACTGGGGCTTAAAAACTTTTCCGTGTTCCCGATGCTCAAGACCGTGGAGCCCGCGCTGCGCGCGCTGCTCGCAGCGCCGGATTTCAATGTGCAGGGCTTTCTTCTGCCCGGCCATGTGGCGACGATCATCGGCGCCGCCGGCTTCCGCTATCTTGCCGAAGAGTATCACACGCCCGGCGTCGTCAGCGGCTTTGAGCCCGAGGATATCCTGCTCTCCGTCTACCGGCTGCTGTGCCAGGTGCGCGACGGGCGGGCGGAGATCGAAAACGAATATACCCGCGCGGTGGCAGAAAACGGCAATCCCCTGGCCCTTAGCATGATGGCCGAGGTGCTGGAAACGCGCGACGAGCCGTGGCGCGGTCTCGGCGTGATCCCCGGCAGCGGCCTTACGATCCGCGAGCCTTACGCAGCATACGACGCGCAGATGAAGTTCCATCTTCACTACGATGAAGCAGAGCCCCCCACCGCCTGCCGCTGCGGCATGGTGATGCAGGGAAAGCTGGAGCCGGGCGCCTGTCCTCTCTTCGGCACGGCCTGTCTTCCGGAGGATCCGGTGGGGCCGTGCATGGTCTCATCCGAGGGTGCCTGTGCGGCCGCCTACAAATATCAGGGGGTGTGAGACTTGGATGATCTGATCACGCTGGACTACGGCAGCGGCGGAAAGAAGACCTCGGCGCTGATCTCGGAAATGGTGCTTCCGCTGCTGGGCAACGATCTGCTCGACCCGCTGCCCGACGGCGCGCTGCTCCCCGGCGCTGAGGCGCTGGCCTTTTCGACCGACAGCTTCGTCGTCTCCCCGCTCTTTTTCCCCGGCGGCGACATCGGCAAGCTCGCGGTCTGCGGCACGGTGAACGACCTGGCCGTAAGCGGCAGCGACCCGAAGTACCTGAGCCTCGCGCTCATCATAGAAGAGGGGCTCCCCGCGAAGACGCTCGAGCGCGTACTGTGCTCTGTGCGCGACGCGGCGGCAAAAGCCGGTGTTCTTGTCGTGACGGGCGACACCAAGGTGGTGGAGCGCGGCCGGGGCGACGGGCTCTATATCAACACCAGCGGCATCGGGATCCTGCGCCAGCGCGGGCTCACGCCGGACGCGATCCGCCCCGGCGACCGGGTGATCCTCTCCGGCACGGCGGGCGACCACGGCGCAGCGGTGATGCTCGCGCGAAGCGACAGCCTCGCCGAGGGCACGCTGAAAAGCGACTGCGCTCCGCTCCACGCGCTCTGCGCAGCACTGCGCCCCCTGGGCACTGCCGTGCGCGTTCTGAGGGACCCGACCCGCGGCGGCGTTGCGACGACGCTTTGCGAATTTGCCGAGGGGCGGCCCTTCGCGATCGAGCTGGAGGAAGACGCCATCCCCGTGGACCCCGCTGTTGCGAGCGCCTGCGAGCTTTTGGGGCTCGATCCGCTCTACTGCGCAAACGAGGGAAAGCTCCTGGCCGTTATCGCTCCGGAGCGGGCGGATGAGGCGCTTAAACGTCTTCGCGCGCTGCCCGAGGGGCAAAACGCCGCGATCATCGGCACCGTGACGGAGCGCAACCCCGGTCGGGTGCTGCTCGAGACCGCGATCGGCGGCACGCGCCTTATCACGAAGCTCTCCGGCGCGCAGCTTCCCCGCATTTGTTAAGGCGGGAGTCTCTGCACGGCACTGAAAAAGCAGGCCGTGCGGTCTTCCCTTTGAAATACGCTGTATCATGACATCTGATTTGGAAACCAGAGAAAATGCAAGAGGTGAAAACATGCAGTTGTACCAAACCCAGAGCTATCAGAAGCTCAGCATCACGAAGGACGAGATCGTTCCCGTGGCGCAGAAGAAGCGGGCGGAGGGCGCTGTGCTCGCCATGATCCACGCCTACCTTGAAGATGACGGCAGGGCGAACGTCTCCTATGAGTACGAGGTCCCCGGCGGCATCGAGAGCTACACCGTGGAGGGCGAGAGCGTGCTTCCGAGCATCACAGGGATCTACGATCTCGGCGCCGAATGGCCCGAGCGCGAGATCATGGAGCTGATGCCCATCACGTTTGAGGGCGTCGATACCTCCAAGCGTCTCTTCATGCCCGACTCCATGCTCTCCGGACAGGGGCAGATCCTCGTCACCCCCATGGATGAGCTCACCAAAAAAGCACACGGCACGGAAGGAGGAGACACGAAATGAGTTATATTGTCCCGATCGGGCCGTACCATCCCGCACTGGAGGAGCCGGTCCACGCGCGTCTGATCACCAACGGCGAGGAGATCACCGACGCCGAGGTGTTCATCGGCTATAACCACCGCGGCATCGAAAAGCTCTGCACTGAGAGAAACCCCATCCAGACGATCGTTCTCGTGGAGCGCGTGTGCGGCATCTGCTCCCACTCCCACGCGCTCACCTACGCCCTTGCCGTCGAGAACACCATGAACATGACGGTGCCCAAGCGCGGGCAGTACATCCGCGCGATCGTGGCGGAGCTGGAGCGGCTCCACTCCCACTATCTGTGGCTGGGCATCGCGCTCCACATCATCGGGCACGACAGCCTCTTCATGCACACCTGGAACGACCGCGAGGCCATTATGGACATCCTCGAGGAGATCTCCGGCAACCGCGTGAACTACGGCATGGTGACGATCGGCGGCGCCCGCCGCGACATCAGCGACGAGACGCGCGTGCATGTGCTCAAGATGCTCGATAAGATCGAAGAATCCATGAACCGCCTGCGTGACATCCTGCTCACCGACAAAACCGTTGCACTGCGCACGAAGGGCGTGGGTGTGCTCACCACCGAGGACGCCATCCGCATCGGCGCGATCGGCCCGCACGCAAGAGCTTCAAACGTCCCCGTCGACGTGCGCAAGGACGCCCCCTACTGCTGCTACGAGGACTTCGACTTCAACATCGCGGTGTGGGATTCCTGCGATGTCTTCGCCCGTGTGGTCATCCGTGTGCTCGAGAACTTCGAGAGCATCAAGATCATCCGCCAGGCGCTCGATATGCTCCCCGCCGGCAAGATCAATCTCGGCAACAAGATCCCGCGCATTCCGGCGGGCGAGTACATGTTCCGCCACGAGGCGCCGCGCGGCCAGCTGTGCTACAAGGTCGTCGGCGACGGCGGCGAGTACAACCACCGCGTGAGCATCCATGTGCCCACCTTCCGCAACGCGCCGACGATCCCCACGATGCTGAAGGGGAACTCGGTCGCCGACGCGGGGCTCATCATCGCGAGCATCGACCCTTGCTTCTCCTGCATGGACCGGTGACGAAACATGCATGAGCTGGCCATTGCCGAGGGCATCCTGGACGCCGCCATCCCCGAGGCGCAGCGCCACGGGGCGAAGCGCGTCCTGGAGGTCCGTCTGAAGATCGGCGAGCTCTCGGGAGTGCTCCCCTATTACATGCAGGAGTGCTTCCGCATCGCCGCGGCGGGCACGATCGCCGAGTCGGCGCAGCTGAAGATCGAGCGCATCGGAGTCGAGATCCTCTGCCGCGACTGCGGTTACGAGGGTCCCGTCGACCGCAAAAAGATCCGCTGCCCCAACTGCGGCAGCGCGGAGCTGAAGCTGACACGCGGCCGAGAGTACTATGTCGACAGTTTGGAGGTTGAGTAATCGTAATGGAGATAAAAATCGTCAAACAGATCCTGGCCTGGAACGAGGACGTAAGTGAGGCGGTCAAACGGCTCCTTGCGGAAAAGCAGGTCTGTCTGATCAACGTGATGGGCTCGCCCGGAGCGGGCAAGACCAGCCTGATCACCGCCCTGATGGGAATGCTCTCGGCGCGCTGGCGCATCGGCGTCATCGAGGGCGACATTGCCGGGCAGATCGACGCCGACCGTATCGGCGCGATGGGCTATCCGGTGGTGCAGCTGCAGACCGATGGCGCGTGCCATATCGAGGCCATGAGCGTGCAGCATATCCTGCCCATGTTCGA
>CAMNAE010000064.1 GCA_946530565.1 uncultured Oscillibacter sp. | reverse complement strand
GGCCTGGTCTCCCCGCCAGCAGAAGTACTTTGAGGTCTGCTCCTGCTCCAATCTCGGAGACGCGCAGGCCCGCCGGCTCCGCATCCGCTATAAAGACGAAAACGGCAAGATGCAGCTCTGCCATACGCTCAACAACACCTGTGTCGCGCCTCCGCGCATGCTGATCGCACTGCTCGAAAACAACCTCTGTGCCGACGGCAGCGTGAAGATCCCCGCGGTGCTGCAGCCCTACATGGGCGGCAAGACCGTGCTGACGCCGAAAAAAAGCTGAAAAACCGGCTTAAGACCCTGAAATGATGAACGGCTCTGGAGCGATCCTGCACATTAAAAATGACCCGATCTTCGGATCGGAGAAAAATAATCGCTCCATCCGGGTTTTCGCCCGAAACCCCTTATTTTTCAAGGGTTTTGGAAATATAACAACGGGAGGGACAAACCTATGGCAGAGAAAAAGGGTATGCTTCAGGAGTTCAAGGAATTTGCCATGAAGGGCAACGTCATCGACCTTGCCGTCGGCATGATCATCGGCTCCGCCTTTGGCACCATCACCAGCTCGCTGGTCAACGACATCATCATGCCGCTGGTCTCGATGCTGATCGGCGGGATCGACTTCACCGAATGGAAGTGGGTCCTGAAGGAAGCCGTCATCGAAGACGGCGAAGTCGTCAAGGCGGCCGTGTCGGTCAACTTCGGCACCTTCATCTCCACGATCATCAACTTCATCATCCTCGCCTTTGCGATCTTCCTGATGGTAAAGGCCATCAACTCCGCGCGCGCGAAGGCCGAGAAGAAGGAAGAGGAGAAGCCCGCTGAACCGCCGGCACCGCCCGAGCCCAGCGCCGAGGAGAAGCTCCTCACCGAGATCCGCGATCTTCTGAAGAAAGAATGATGGAATCGACTCTGCGGGCGGGACTGGAGGCCATGGGGCTCCCCACAGCCTCCGTCCCCTCGCTGGAGCGCTATGCCGAGCTGCTCCTGGAAACGAACAAGGTCATGAACCTGACCGCGATCACGGAGCCTGAGGCAGTCGCGACGCTGCACTTTCTGGACAGCGCCGCTCTGCTGCAGTTTGAGCCGCTCAAGGAAAAACGCGTGATCGACGTGGGAACAGGCGCGGGTTTCCCGGGCCTGCCCCTGAAGATCGTAGAGCCCGATATGGATCTCACGCTGCTGGATTCACTCGGCAAGCGCGTAACGTTTTTGGAACGCGTCTGCAGCGAGCTGCAGCTGGAACGGGTGAACTGCGTGCACGCGCGCGCGGAAGAGTACGCCGCGCAAACGCGCGAGCAGTTCGACATCGCGGTCTCCCGCGCGGTCGCCGCGCTGCCGGTCCTCTGTGAGCTCTGCCTCCCCTTTGTGCGCCCCGGCGGCTTATTCATCGCGCTCAAGAGCACCGGGAGCGGCGAGGAGCTCGCCGCAGCCAAAAATGTGATCGAGACACTCGGCGGAAGCGTATTGAAGACACAGGACTACAAAATACCGGCAACAGACGTAGTCCACCGGCTCATTTTTGTTAAAAAAGTCAAAAATACGCCCAATAATTTTCCACGTCCCTTTGCGAAAATCAAGAAAAATTCCCTTTAAAACAAGGTAGTAAATATGTTATTATGAAGTGCAGGTGAGTATAGCATGACAGGAGAGTGTATCGCCGTCGTCTCCGGAAAGGGCGGCACAGGCAAAACATCATTTACATCGGCAGCCGCGGCTTCGATCGCCATGGACGGCAAAAAAGTGCTGTGCATCGACTGTGACATTGCCCTCAGGAACCTCGACCTGCCCCTCGGACTCACAGACTCCGTCCTCATGGATTTCAGCGATGTCTGTCGCGGGACCTGTTCCTTATCCGACGCTGTGGCCGAAAGTCATGAGATCTCAGGACTTTATCTTCTGACCGCGCCGAGCGGACAATTCCCGGTCGATATCACACCGGACGATATGGGCCGACTGCTCGACGCCGTTCGCGAGGAGTACGACTACTGCTTTTTGGACGCACCTGCCGGACTGGAGCTGGGCTTTCAGCTCGCAGCCACCCACGCAGACCGCGCGGTCGTTTTGAGCACGGCAGACTTTCTCTCCTTAAGAAACGCGCAGCGCGCGGTCATGGCGCTCTCCCACATCCCCGACGGGCAGCTGCATCTCGTGGTCAACCGGGTCTCCGGAAAGGTGATCAAGTACACGAACACCAACATCGACGACGCGATCGACGCCGTCGGTGCCCCGCTGCTCGGCCTCGTGCCCGACGATCCATCGGTGCTCAGCATGTCACCGCGGGGCGTCAAAAGCTTTCTTGCGAGCGGCAGCAAGGCCGCCAAAGCCTATCACAATATCGCCAATCGTCTGCAGGGGCGGCGTGCGCCGCTGCTGCGGATCCATTGATATTCAACGCAAAGCCTTCAAAACTATCAAAAGAAAGGAGCCGCCTGTGAACATCGCACTTATGTCTCACGACAACAAAAAAGAACTGATGGTACAGTTCTGCACCGCCTACGCAGGGATTCTCTCCAAGCATCAGCTCTACGCTACCAATACGACCGGTCACATGGTAGCAGACGCGACCGGACTGAAGGTGCACTGCTTCCTGACCTACGCGCACGGCGGCAGCCAGCAGATCGGCGCACGCATCGCCTACAACGAGTTCGATCTGGTGCTGTTCTTCAACGACCCGTCGAACGAGGCGCGTCAGCCGGATCTGGCGTACATCTCCCGCCTGTGCGACCGGAACAATGTCCCGTTTGCGAGCAACATCGCGACCGCCGAAATGCTGATCCTTGGCCTTGCACGGGGCGATCTGGACTGGCGCACGGTCGTCAACCCGCAGCGCAGACCCATCGCTTGACAAAGCGGGCAGAACCGCATACAATAGAGCCACTTCCGTGAGGAAGCCGACACAGTAATCTGTCAGAAGGCGCCACAGAGAAGACCGCAGGGCTGAGAGCGGTCCCGCCGCGGCAGATGAAGGACAGCGGCGGAGCGGAATGCGCCCCCACGCACAATTGGGGACTAAGGGGGCACTATGCCCTGAATTTGGGTGGCACCACGAAAGCGAACGCGCTCTCGTCCCAAAGCGTTTTGGGATGAGAGCATTTTTTTGTAAGGAGAAATCGATACCATGCCTACCATGACCCCGCGGACACTGTCCGGATTTATGGAGCTGCTGCCCGCGCCGCAGCAGCAGATGGAACGGATCATGTCCGTTCTGCGTGAGACCTATTCCCTCTATGGCTTCACCCCGCTCGACACCCCGATCATCGAATCGAGCGAGGTGCTGCTTGCCAAGGGCGGCGGCGAGACCGAGAAACAGATCTACCGCTTCCAGAAGGGCGACGCCGACCTGTCGCTGCGCTTCGACCTCACGGTCCCGCTGGCCAAATACGTCGCGCTCCACTACAACGAGCTCACCTTCCCCTTCCGCCGCTATCAGATCGGCAAGGTCTACCGCGGCGAGCGCGCCCAGCGCGGCCGCTTCCGCGAGTTCTATCAGGCGGATATCGACGTGATCGGCGACGGAAAACTCTCGATCCTCAACGAGGCCGAGATCCCCGCGATCATCTACCGCGTCTTTTCCCGCCTGGGCCTCAAACGCTTCCAGATCCGCGTGAACAACCGCAAGATCTTAAACGGCTTCTATGCGCTCCTCGGCGCCTCCGAGCGCTCCGGCGACATCATGCGCACCGTCGACAAGCTCGACAAGATCGGCCCCGAAAAGGTCGCCCTGCTCCTGAAAGAGGACCTCGGGCTCGACGCCGAAACAGCCGATGAGATCCTCCGCTTCATCGGCATCCAGGGCAGCAACGAGACGGTCCTGAACGCGCTCGGCCAGTACCAGGGCAAAAACGAGACCTTCGACGAGGGCCTCGCCGAGCTCAAAACCGTCGTGCGCTACCTGAAGGACTTCGGTGTTCCGGAGGAGAACTTCGCGGTCGACCTCACGATCGCGCGCGGACTTGACTACTACACCGGCACCGTCTATGAGACGACCCTGCTCGACCACCCGGAGATCGGCTCCGTCTGCTCCGGCGGCCGCTACGACAATCTCGCCGAATACTACACCGACCGCCAGCTCCCGGGCGCGGGCATCTCGATTGGGCTGACGCGGCTTTTCTACGTGCTCGGCGAGCAGGGCATGCTGAACCCCGAGCTCCCGACCGCTCCGGCAGACGTGCTGATCCTGCCGATGACCGACGATCTGTCCAGCGCCATCGCGTTCGCAACGCGCCTTCGCGACAATGGCATCCGTGCCATGCTCCACGGCGAACAGAAGAAGTTCAAGCAGAAGATCTCCTATGCCGACAAGCTCCGCATACCCTATGTCTGCTTCCTCGGTGAGGACGAGCTCAAAGACGGTGTGGTGAGCTGCAAGGATATGACGAGCGGTGAACAGACCCGCCTTGAGCCCGACGCAACGATCTACCGCATCAAGGCCGGCCTTGCCGAGCTTGAGAAGGGCAATGTCATTTTGGAACGCTGAAAAACCATTACAAATTGCAATATTTTCATGATATTCAACAGATCGGAGCGTGATTCCGATCAAAAAGGAGGTCATATGCGCCGTATTCAAACCGCGATCTGTCTCCTGCTGATTCTGCCGGTCTTTCTCGTTGCCGCCTCCGCGGCAGCGTTTCAGGATACCGCGGGGCTCTGGTGCGAAGAGAGCGTCGCGGTCTGCGCCGACCGCGGGCTCATGGAGGGCGTGGGCGATGGACGTTTTGGCCCTGAGGGCACGCTGACTTACGCGCAGGTGATCGTCCTGTGTGCCCGGCTCGACGCCGTGCTCTCGGGCCTCTCCCCTGCCCTGCCGGTCTCAGAGCCATGGTATCAAAGCGCCGCTGACCGCCTGATGAAGATCTGCGAGGATCCAAACCGCTCACCGCACTACCTCGAAAACGCGCTCTCCCGTTTCCCGGAGATCGCAAACGCGCCCTGCTCGCGCGGGAACTTTTTGCTCCTGCTCTCGGACATCGTGCCGAAGGAGCAGCTCCCGGAGCTCAACCGCATTGAGCAGCTGCCGGACACCGAGACGCTCGAGGTCCTGCGCTTCTACCGCGCAGGCGTGCTCGCAGGCGTCGATCCCTACGGCACCTTCCGCTCGGAGGACAGGCTCAGCCGCGGCCAGGCGGCGGCTCTGCTTGCGCGCATTCTGCTCCCCGAAACGCGGCTGAAGTACACGCTCAGGCCCTGGTCTGCGAGCGAGAGCCTGCTCGGGCTCAAGGGTGATGAGACGCTCTTCACCGTCAACGGCGCCCCGGTCTCGGCCGAGCTCTTCACCTGGTATCTGACCGGGCAGATCGAAGCGCGCGAAGACGCCTGGTCCGACGCGATCATCGACGCCTACCCCGATGAATACGAGGCCTACTACTTAGACGACAGCTTCTGGGACAGCTTCGCCGCCTACTTAGTCGAACGCTGCTTCATTCCGGAGGCGCACCTCAACTATCTTACCAGTGACCGCGGCGGACTCTCGGAGAGCGCCAAGATCCTCAGCGACACGATCGACGAGGTCACGCGGATCGCTGTACTTCTGCAGCATGAAAAGGATTATCCCTTAACACGCGCGCAGAAGTCGCTGATCGCCGAGACCGCGGCGCCCTACGGCTACAGCGCCGCGCTGCAGGAGCAGATCGGCACCGCAGCAGCCCTGCTTGAGAACATGGCCGCGGCACATCCGCTCTCCTCGACCGAGATGACCCGGCTTCTTGAGGATTCCGGTTACGTCTACGGACAGACGCTTGCGCTCGCACGCGGCTATGACTCCGACAGCGCGCTGCGCGCGCAGCTGCAGCTCATCCGCTCTGAGATGGTCAACCACCTCGACGAGCCGGACTTCGTGCAGTACCTGATCTATAAATACACCGACGGCTACGCCGATCCGCAGCTTCTGTCTCTGAGCTCTTTTGCGGGCAAAAACCGCGATGCGCTGACTGAGACCCCCCTGGGCCAGGTCACACCGGTGCTCACCGAGGAGGGGTACTACTTCATCTTCCTGCGTCTGAACCCGCTCATGAGCGGCGAGCTCTCGCGCCAGGTCAGCGAGATCCCGCCCCAGATCGAGATCCAGGGCTGGGCAGACGCGGCCGTCGTCGAGACGCTGCCTCTGCTTGAGACCATCTCGATCGCCGACGCCGCCGCGCAATACCGCTTCTTCAGCGGAAATTAATCAAAATTTGTATAATTCTGTAAAATGATTACGAATCGTAATTGAAAGGATCGATCATCATGCAATCCAGAACCCATACCTGCGGGGAGCTCCGCCTCTCCGACGTCGGCGCCCAGGTCCAGCTTTCCGGCTGGATGGAGAACGTGCGCATCGTGAGCAGCGCGCTCGCCTTTGTCGTGCTGCGCGACTTCTACGGCACGACGCAGATCGTCGCCGAGACCGAGGAGATGGTGAACCTCTTCCGCGGCATCACGAAGGAGTCCACGATCAGCGTCAAGGGCAGCGTGCGCGAGCGCGACAGCAAAAACGCGAAGATCCCGACCGGCGATATCGAGGTCGTGCCCGAGAGCGTGCAGGTGCTCGGCCGCTGCCGGCATCAGGAGCTCCCCTTCCCCATCAACCGCAGCCGCGATGCCGACGAGGCACAGCGCCTGAAGTACCGCTATCTCGATCTCAGAAACCCGGCCGTCAAAAACAATATCGTGCTCAGGTGCCAGGTCGTCGCCGCGCTGCGTCAGGCGATGACCGCACACGGCTTCCTCGAGATCACGACCCCGATCCTGACCGCCTCCTCTCCCGAGGGCGCGCGCGACTATCTGGTCCCCGCGCGCAACCACCCGGGCAAGTTCTACGCCCTGCCGCAGGCGCCGCAGCAGTTCAAACAGCTTTTAATGACCGCGGGCTTTGACCGCTACTTCCAGATCGCGCCCTGCTTCCGCGACGAGGACGCCCGCGCCGACCGCTCCCCCGGCGAGTTCTACCAGCTCGATATGGAGATGGCCTTCGCCTCTCAGGAGGATGTCTTCGCGGTGCTCGAGGACGTGCTGCCCCCGATCTTCGCCAAATACGGAAAATACGACCGTGCGTCCTCGGCGCCCTTTATGCGCATCCCCTACCGCGAGGCCATGGAGAACTTCGGCAGCGACAAGCCGGACCTTCGCATCGACCTGCGCGTGAAGGACGCGACCGCCGCGCTTGCAAGCAGCGGCTTCGGCCCCTTTGAGGGCAATACCGTCAAGGCCGTCGTCGTCTCTGACTTCCACGAGACCCGCAAGTTCATCGACAAGACCCTCGCGGACGTCGAGGTCGTCTCCGGCGGCAAGCCCTACTGGTTCCGCATCGACGAGAGCGGCGCCGTCGTCGGCGGCATCGCGAAGTTCGTCACCCCGATCGCGGATGCCGTCAAGGAGGCCCTCGGCCTCAAGCCGAACGACTTCGTCGCGCTCTCGGCCGGCACGCTCGGCGCCGCACAGAAGACCGCCGGCGTGCTCGTCAAGACCCTCGGCGCCGCGGTGCCCGGCCATATGGACGCGGAGCAGTACGCCTTCTGCTGGATCGTCGACTTCCCGATGTACGAGATCGGCGAGGAGTCCGGTGAGCTCGAGTTCTGCCACAACCCCTTCTCGATGCCCTCCGGCGGCCTCGATGTGTTTTTGAAGGCGGAGCGCGGCGAGATCGACCCGCTCTCGATCACGGCCGATCAGTACGACCTCGTGTGCAACGGCGTCGAGCTCAGCTCCGGCGCGGTCCGCAACCACGACCCCGAGATCATGATCAAAGCCTTCGAGCTCGTACGCCTCGGCGAGGATGACGTCAAGGCCAAGTTCCCGGCCATGTACAACGCCTTCACCTACGGCGCGCCGCCGCACGCGGGCATCGCCCCCGGCGTCGACCGCATGGTCATG
>CAMNAE010000063.1 GCA_946530565.1 uncultured Oscillibacter sp. | reverse complement strand
GTTCCTGTTGCGGATGGTCAAAGATCTGCTCCGGTGTGCCGTCCTCGTAGATGCCGCCCTGATCCATATAAAAGACACGGTTGGCGACGGAGCGCGCGAAATTCAGTTCGTGGGTGACGATCATCATGGTCTTGCCGCTTCTGCCGAGATCCCGAATGACCGCCTGCACCTCGGCTGTCATGGCCGGATCCAGTGCGCTGGTCGGCTCGTCGAAGAGGATGATCCCGGGGTCCATCGCGAGCGTCCGCGCGATGGCGACACGCTGCTGCTGCCCGCCCGAGAGCTCCTCAGGATCATTCAGCGCCTTGTCGGCAAGGCCCACGCGCCGCAGCAGCTCCATGGCTCTGTCGTAGGCCTCCTGTCTGCTCCTGCCAAGAAGGTCGATCGGCGCAGTCATCAGGTTTTCTATGACGGTCAGGTGTCCGAACAGGTTGAAGGACTGGAACACCATGCCCATTTTCTGTCTGGCCCGGGATACGTTGTATCCGCGGGCCGTGATCTCCTCTCCGTCCAGAAAGATCTGACCGCCCGTGGGCCTTTCGAGCAGGTTGATGCAGCGGATCAGTGTGGATTTCCCGGTCCCGGAGGGGCCGATGACCGCAATGATGTCTCCCTTGCGGATCGTGACCGATACGTCCTTCAGGGGCTCGGCGTTTTCATAGGTTTTTTTCAGATGCCGCAGCTCGATCATGCGTATCGACTCCCTTCAGGATCATCTCTTTGTTCCGCCTTCTCGGATCCACACGGAGCTCGATCCTTCCCACAAGGAAGTTCAGGATCGCCGCGAGGATGAAATAGATCACCGCCACGGCGATCAGGGGGAAGAAGGCCTCATAGGTGCGTCCGCGGACGATATCGCCCACCTTCGTCAGATCCTGCACCGCGATATAGCCGACGACAGCGGTGGCCTTGATGATCGCCGTGATCTCTCCCTTGTACGCGGGCAGAAAATGCGGGATCGCCTGCGGCAGGATGATGCGGAAGAAGGTCCTTGTATTCCCGTAGCCCAGCGCATAAGCCGCCTCGGTCTGGCCCCTGCCGACAGCGGCGACCCCGCTGCGCAGCATGCCGTACATCGCCGAGCCGAAGACAAGGGTAAAGCCCACCACGGCGACCGCCGCGCCGTCGATGGCCGATTTCGCAAAAATGATGTAGTACAGGATCATCAGCAGAACGACGACCGGCATGCCCTGCACCAGCCACACGAAAAAGCGCGTCAGCAGATTGGCGGCGGGATTTCCGTTCCGGCAGGCCATGTAGACCGCAAAGCCCAGGATCGTCCCCAGAAGGATCGACAGCACCGTGATGAGCAGCGTCGTTCCGACGCCCTTTAAAAAGAGCTGCCAGCGGTTTTCGCGCAGGAAGGTCTTCTCAAAGCTTGTGAGGATACTTTCAGGGAAGGACGCGTTCTCCCCCGCCGCATCCTTGAGCACGATGAAGACCACACTCTCGGCAAAATACGGTTCTCCGAAATCCACGCTCTCCCTGCGTTCCTCCGTGATCGCGAGGCACGCGCCGGCGAAATCGCACTTTCCCGCCTGCACAGAGGCCAGAACGCCGTCAAAATTCATCTGCTCCAGCTGCAGCGCGAAGCCGTTTTCCTCGCAGAAACGGGCCGCCAGCTCGATCTCGAAGCCAACGATGGTATTATCCCGGACATAATTGAAGGGCATCTGCGTGCCCGTGGTCGCCATGTGAAGGGTCCCGTTTACCGCGGGCAGCGCGGAGAGATCGGGCAGGGTCTTGACGGATTCATCAGCGCTGAACCATTTTTCGCGCAGCGCTTCCAGCTCGCCGCTTTCACGGATCGCACGGATGAACGCGCTGAACTGCTCCCGCAGACTGGCGCCGTCCTCCGTCTTCGGGAAGGCAAAGCTGACATCCGCGTCCGTCAGGTGCTCGTCCAGCCAGGTGATGCCCGGCTCCTCATAGCTTATGAAGAGGGCGCCCGACTGAGGACGGATCATGGCGTCGATCCTGCCGGCCTTCAGCGCGTCAAGCATATCCGCGATCGCGTTGAAATAGACGATCTGCGCGCCCGGCAGACGTTTCTCCACCAGGCTGTCGTGGATCGTGCCCGTTATGACGCCGATCCGCTTTCCCGCAAGCACATCGGCGCTCCCCGTCTGCGCTTCTCCGCCGCCCGCTGCCGCGGGCGCGAGATCCGATGCGAGGACCGCCAAAACGATCCCGCCCTGACTCGTCGGGTCGGAAAACAGCACCTGCTCCTGCCGCTCCGGCGTCACATTCATATCGGTGCTGAAATCATATTTTCCGGATTGGAGCGCCGGGATCCGCCCCGCGAAATCCACGTCTCCCAGCTCCAGCGCATAGCCCCGGTCACGGCAGAAGCGAACCGCAAGGTCGATGTCGTAACCGACGTTTTTCCCGTCTTTGATGTACGCCCAGGGCATATCCGTGGAGGTCGTGACGACCCGGATCGTGCCGTTGACCGCCGTCAGATCGCTCATATCCACCGTTTTGCGCGCCTCGTCGGCGCCAAGCCAGATGTCCTCGAGCTCCCGGATCGTGCCGTCCGCCCGGCACTGCGCAAGAAACGCGTTCAGCTCCGCGCACAGTGCCGCGCTCTCCGGGTCATTCTTGCGAAAGGCGAAGCTGTAGTTGTTCTCCGTGAGCCTTTCGGGGATGTAGTCGATCTCCGGCATCTCCGCACGGAGCGATTTCACGCCGGGCTCGTCGGCGAGGAAGGCATCGATCTTCCCGGCCAAAAGCGCGGCGGCGCAGTCCGGGTAGCTGTCAAAGAGCAGATACTCGCTCGCGGGGAAGAACTCCGCCGCCGCGTCCTCCATCAGCGGCCCCGTCAAAACGCCGATCCTTTTGCCGTTATAATCCTGCAGACGGACGCTTCCGCTCTCAGAGGCGGCGCCCGCCTCCCCGGAAGACGCGGCGGCGGCCATAAGTGAGAGGCACGCCGACAGGATGAGGAGCGCCGCCAGGCCGAGCGCAAGGATCCGTTTTCGGAACGATCGCTTTTTCATCAGGGCGTCTCACAGGCAAAGCCGGCTTCGAGCGTGCGCAGCTCCTGCAGGCCGATCTTGCGGTTGAAGGTCGGGAAGTCGACCTCCTGGGCCATGCAGGGGCGCAGGTCCTGCTCGCTTTTCAGCGTCGCGAGCACGTTTTCAAGCGCCTTTGTCGCCGCGTAGAGCGAGACGACCGGATAGATCGCGATGCGGAAGCCCTGCTCATAGAGCTTTTCGGCGCTCTCGAGCGGGGTCTTGCCGTGCTCGACCATGTTCGCCATCAGCGGCGCGCCGACCCTGGCCGCGGCGGAGGCGACCTGCTCGGGCGTCTGCAGCGCCTCGACGAAGATCACGTCGGCGCCGGCGGCGCGGTAGGCGACCGCGCGGTCGATCGCGTCCTCATAGCCGTTCACCGCGATCGCGTCGGTCCGCGCGATGATGACCGTATCCGGGTCCTTGCGCGCGTAGACGGCGGCGCGGAGCTTTGCGACCATCTCCTCTTTGGGGATAAGCTGCTTGCCCTCCATGTGGCCGCAGCGCTTGGGCATCACCTGATCCTCGAGCTGGATCGCGGCCACGCCCGCGCGCTCGTACTCCTGCACGGTGCGCACGACGTTCAGCGCCCCGCCGTAACCGTTGTCGGCGTCGGCGATCACCGGCACTGTCGTGCACGCGCAGATGTTCCGCGCGGCGTCGAGCATCTCGGCAAAGGAGATGAGCCCGATGTCGGGCCGGCCGAGCACGCTCGCCGAGACGCCGTAACCCGTCATGTACACCGCGGGGAAGCCCGCCGCCTCGATCATCCGCGCGGACCAGGCGTCATAGGCGCCCGGCGCCATTACGATCTCGCCGGACGATAGCAGCTCGCGCAGCTTTCTGGCTCTTGTCATATCCATGCACTCCTTTATATTCATAAACTCAGGCATATCAAAACCGCAGGAGAACCCTGCGGTTTTGATGATAATGCGACTTTTTCCTCTTGTCAAGTGCCGCCGTCCGCCCCTTTTTATGATCCCCGTCTGAACGGCACTCCACCGGAAAAGCTGCGTAAAAGCGCCCGGTCGCGCTCCCCTGCCTCTTGCAAAGCGGCGGAGGAAGTGCTAAAGTGGGGATAACAGCTTTACGGGCTGAGGTACAGCTATTTTATCAAGGGAAAGGGGCATTTTTCTCATGATCAGCAATTTCACCTTCTATACGCCCACCAAGATCGTCTTCGGGCGCGACACCGTCGACCAGACCGGCGCGCTGGCCGCCGAGGCGGGCGCGAAGAGCGTGCTTGTCGTCTACGGCAGCGACCGCGTCAAAAAAAGCGGCCTTCTGGACCGTGTCCTGAAGTCTCTCAATGACGCCGGCATCAAAGCCTGCTCGATCGGCGGCGTCGTGCCGAACCCGCACCTCTCGCTCGTGTACGAGGGCATCGAGCTCGGCAAGGCCAACGGCGTCGACTTCCTGATGGGCGTCGGCGGCGGCAGCGTCATCGACACCGCCAAGGCGATCTCCTACGGCCTCGCGGAGCCCGAGTACGACGTCTGGGAGCTCTATGCCCACACCCGCAAGGCGAAGAAGGCGCTGCCCGTCGGCGTCGTGCTCACGATCGCGGCCGCCGGCAGCGAGATGAGCAACAGCTCCGTCATCACCGACGAGAAGACCGGCATGAAGCGCGGCTGCAACTTTGAGATCATCCGCCCGAAGTTCGCCGTGATGGACCCCACGCTCACGCAGACCCTGCCCGACTACCAGACGATGAGCGGCTGCGTGGACATGATGATGCACACGATGGAGCGCTACTTCACCAACGGCAGCAAGATGGCGATCACCGACGCGCTGGCCGAGGGGCTTCTGCGCTGCGTGATGGAGCAGACGAAGATCCTGCACGCCGACCCCGAAAACTACGACGCCCGCGCCGAGGTCATGTGGGCGAGCTCCCTTGCGCACAACGGCCTCACGGGCCTTGGCAACTCCGGCGACGACTTCGCCTCCCACCGCCTGGAGCATGAGCTCGGCGGCATGTTCGACGTGACGCACGGCGCGGGCCTCGCCGCGATCTGGGGCACCTGGGCGCGCTATGTCATGCACGACTGCCTGCCCCGCTTTGTGAAGTTCGCCATCGACGTGATGGGCGTGGAGCCCGGCGCGACCGACGAGGAGACCGCGCTTCGCGGCATCGAGGCGATGGAGAACTTCTACCGCTCGATCAACATGCCCACGAACCTCCGCGAGCTCGGCGTGCAGCCGACCGAGGAGCAGCTCCGCGCGCTCGCAAAGGGCTGCGAGGCGGCCGTCGGCGGCAAGATGGGCTCGGCGAAGGTGCTGTATGTGGAGGACATGTACAACATCTACAAGGCTGCGATGTGAGCGGCCAGGCTGTTGTACGTACGCTTTCCGAGGCAGCGCTGCGTGAAAGCTCCCTGAACGCGCGGCAGCTCACGCGCTATTTTACCAGGCTCTTGCGTGTAACTCTTGCAAAGGGTATTAATGATCAGGCGATCTTCCTGGCCGATGAACGCTCCAAGGCCGAGGCTGCCAGGCGCCTCGGCGTCTCGATCCGCACGCTCTACCGCAAAATGGACGCACTCGGAATGAACAAATCCTGCTGAAAAACCGCGAACGGGATCGCGCAAGGGATCCCGTTCGCGGTTTTATTGCGCCGTCTCTTTCCTCAGTATCTCCAGCATCTCTGCCGGCGTAACAACAAAAGGTCTGATGGGGTAGTGTTTTTGGTTACCCGTGACAAGCCAAGCATGTTCGTCCTGCTTTTCCAATGCCACTTCATAAAAGATCAAATCATCAGCATCTGCCAAAAGCTCCCCGCTGGGCTGCGGAAATACTTCGACCCCATATTGTCTGAACGCATTTAAAATGATTTGAATGTTCTGCTCTGAAAAGCGATACTTTTTGGTCCTGTGCAGGACCTCGTCATATTCCGCCAGAATATCCGGATGCCAGAGCGGCACAAACGCTCCCGAGAGCATCGCACGGATCACCTGAACCGTAGCTGCATCGCTATGTTTGGAAAGCAGTGCGGCCACCAAAACATTTGTATCGATCACGGCACATATCTTCATGCGCTCTTCTGTCTCCTCTGTGACCTCGCCGCTTCGATCTCGGCATTGATCTCATCGAGGCTCAGCTCCGGCAGTGCAGCCGCCTCTGAGCGCAGGGCTTCAAAAGCACGCAGTGCCTCCGATCTTGTCACGGACTCGTCTCTAAGCCTCGTTGGGAACGGTATGCCTCTTGTAAGTTTGATCTGCTTCATGCACATTCGAAATACAGTCGGAAGATCGATCCCCAGATCCTCACAGATCTCTGCCGCCTCCCGCTTCAGCTCTCTGTCCGCGCGAAACTGGATCAAAACCTGCTCTGCCATATAACCACCCTCTATCATTGAAAATCCATATTTATTGTAATGATTTTGCAGTTGTTTGTCAAGAAACAATCAGTTACTCGGTCTTTTTTCGGCCTCGATCAAAAAAACAGTTGACAACCCGCTGAATTTCGATATAATAATAAAGCTTGATTTTCAGGCAAATCCTTGCTCTTACGAAACTGTAAGGGCCATCTGTCCAAAAGGAGGTGCAAATATGGCAAAGCTTTCTGCCAATTACGAGGTCGTGTACATCATCGACCCTGCACAGGGTGAGGAGGGTATCGCCGCCACCGTGGCGAGATTCCGTACGCTGTGCGAACAGAACGGCTCCAACGTCGAAGTGGAGGAGTGGGGTACCCGCCGTCTGGCCTATCCCATCGACTACAAGACCGAGGGTTACTATGTGCTCATGAGCTTCACCAGCGATCCGAGCTTCCCGAAGGAGCTGGACCGTGTTCTCGGGATCACCGAGGGCGTGATGCGTTCCCTGATCGTCCTGAAGGGCGAGTAAGGAGAATCTCTCATGCTCAACAAGATCGTGATCATGGGCCGCCTCACCCGCGACCCGGAACTCAGGCGCACGCAGACCGGCACTGCCGTGACCACTTTCACCCTGGCCGTCGACCGTGACTTCAAGTCCCAGAACGGCGAGCGTGAGGCGGACTTCATCGACTGCGTCGCCTGGCGCAACAGCGCGGAATTCGTGACCCGCTACTTCACCAAGGGCCGCATGGCCGTGGTCGAGGGGCGGCTCCAGTCCCGCAAATGGCAGGATAAAGACGGCAACAACCGCACCAGCTGGGAGATCCAGACCGATAACATCTACTTCGGCGATTCCCAGCGCCGCGAAGGTGAGAGCGGCGGCCAGCAGCCCTACGGCAGCGGCGGCAGCTACTCCGGCTCTTCCGGTTACGGCGGCGGTTACTCCGGCCAGGGCGGCTACAGCGCCGGCCAGGGCGGCTATCAGAGCGGCCGCGGTCCTGCGACTCCCGCCGCGCCCAAGGGCGACGAATACGTCGAGCTGGGCGTCGACGACGGCGAGCTCCCCTTCTGATAAAGATCAGGGACTCCCTTTACCATACTATAAGGAGGTTTCACCATGCCTTTTGATCGTGAATCAAGACCGGCACGCGGCCGCGGCAAGCGCCGTAAGGTCTGCCAGTTCTGCGCCGAGAAGTGCGAGGTCATCGACTACAAGGACGCCGCGAAGCTGCGCCGCTTCACCTCTGAGCGCGCCAAGATCCTGCCCCGCAGGACCACCGGCACCTGCGCCATGCATCAGCGTCAGCTGACCGAGGCCATCAAGCGGGCTCGCCAGATCGCTCTGCTGCCCTACGTCACCGACTAAGGCATATTGATCCGAAAAAAAGCTGTCTCACCACGGTGGGGCAGCTTTTCTTTTGCCCCGAGGCACACTTTTTGCTTTACAACACGCCCCATCCGGGGTATACTATGCGGATAGAGAGACTGTCCATTGGGAGGATAATGACGCCATGA
>CAMNAE010000062.1 GCA_946530565.1 uncultured Oscillibacter sp. | reverse complement strand
GAGCCGCGGGTGCTGCGCTTCGGGCACATGACCTCCGGAACCGTGCGCAACGCAGTGAGCGGTGAGACAAGGCTCGAAGGAACGCTTCGCACCTACCGGGACGAGACCGCCGAGACCTGCCGGGCAATACTGCAGGATACCGCGCGGGAGCTTGCGACTGAGACCGGCTGTGGCTTCGACGTGTATCTCAGCCATGGCTACCCGGCGGTCTGGAACAACGAAGCGCTGCTCTCACGCATCCGCGATGAGCTTGAGCCCCACGCGCCCGAAGCGCTGAAAGCACCGGCGCTCGCGGCTGATGATTTCTCTTTTTATCAACGCTATGCGCCCGGCATCTATTTCTTCCTCGGCATCGGCCAGGCGGCAGAGCTCCACGCGCCGCAGTTTGCCTTCCGGGATGAGATCGTGCTCCCAAAGGGCGCGGAGTTTCTTGAGCGTCTCGCGCTTCTTTCTTGACATGATCGCAGAAACAGTATATAAACCTATTGATGTCATATGTTGAAAGCAGACGGGGAGCTGTGAGGTGAATGCGCTATGCCGAGTGAGGAAAAGCTCCGGGAGATCCTGCGTTACCTGGGCGCTGCAGGGAGCGGCGATATGCAATTTCAGCAAAAGCTCGCGGCGCTTTACGAAGAACTGCGGCAGGAGGCGCCTCCGCGTCAGCGCTATCGGGTATTTCCCCTGGAGCGCACGGAGACAGGGCTTGTGCTGACAGGCTCTTCCCTGCCGCCGCTTACGGGGCAGAGCGCAAAGACGCTGCTCTCAGAATCGCACAGTGTTGTGCTCCTTTGCTGCACGCTTGGCGCGGCCTTTGAGCGAAAACTGCGCGCCGCGAGCGCACGGAGCATGGAGCTGACGCTCCTGCTCGACGCCTGCGGCAGCGCCCTTGTCGAAGAGGGCTGCGACGCACTCGAACAAGAGCTCAAAGAGCGCTTCAGGGGGGCGTTTCTCACCGACCGCTTCAGTCCCGGCTACGGCGATCTGCCGCTTACACTGCAGCCTGAGATCCTGAAAGCGCTTGACGCCGCGCGCCGGCTTGGCGTCACCGTCAATGAACAACTGCTCATGAACCCCACCAAAAGCGTCACGGCGCTGATCGGAATCTCCGACCGGCCGCAGCGGGCAAGGATCCGCGGCTGCGCGTTCTGTGCGCTGAACGAGACCTGTATTTACCGGAAGGGAGGGATGCACTGTGGCGATTGATCTGAAAGGACACGACTTCCTGCTTCTCGACGGCGCCATGGGCACGGTTTTGCAGCAGCGGGGCTTAAAGCCCGGCGGGCTTCCCGAGCTTTTGAACTTCTCAGACCCTGAGCTGCTCAAAAGCATTTACCGCGCATATATCGACGCAGGATCTCAGGTGATCTACGCAAACACCTTCGGCGCAAACGCACTCAAGATGAAAAAAAGCGGCAAAAGCGTCTCCGAGATCATTCACACGGCGATCCGCCTTGCGAAAGACGCTGCCGACGGCCGCGCGCAGGTCGCGCTCGACATCGGCCCGCTCGGCGAGCTGCTGGAGCCGATGGGCACACTCACCTTTGAAGAAGCCTGCGATCTCTTTGCTGAGATGGCTGAAGCCGGCGAAGCGGCTGGCGCCGATCTTGCCGTGATCGAAACGATGACCGACCTTTACGAGGCGAAAGCTGCCCTGCTCGCGGTGAAGGAACATTCCGGACTGCCTGTGTTTGTGACGATGAGCTTTGACGAGAGCGGCCGCACATTTACCGGCTGCACGGTCGCCTCGATGGCACGCACGCTTGAGGGACTCGGCGCTGACGCGATCGGTCTCAACTGCTCGCTCGGGCCTGACCGGCTCAGCCCGCTTTTAAAAGAGCTCTGCGCCTCCACCCGCCTCCCGGTCATCGCCAAGCCCAATGCGGGCCTTCCTGACCCGGTCGACGGGCACTACGATATGGGTCCCGAGGACTTCGCCGCCGCACTCGCGCCGCTGCGCGGCGCAGGCGTTCGCATCTTCGGCGGCTGCTGCGGCACGGATCCCGAGTATATCCGCATCCTGAAGGCAGCGCTCCAGAAGGAACAAGCCGGATCAACGCCATATAAACGCGAGAGTTTCGTGTGTACGCCTGTAAAGCCTGTTTCCATTACAGGTATCAGAGTAATAGGTGAGCGTGTCAATCCAACCGGAAAAAAGCGTCTGCAGCAGGCGCTGAGAGAAAACGATCTCGACTATATCCTAGATGTCGCGGTCGCACAGGAGGACGCCGGCGCAGATCTCCTCGATGTGAATGTCGGTTATCCCGGGATCGACGAGGCGGCGATGCTCCCGGCGGTCGTCAAAAAGATCCAAAGCGCGGTCGCCCTTCCCCTGCAGCTCGATTCCTCCAACGCGGAAGCGCTGGAGGCGGCCCTTCGCGTCTACAACGGCAAGGCGGCGGTCAACTCCGTAAACGGCAAGCGCGAGGTGCTCGACCGGATCCTGCCGATCGTCAAAAAGTACGGGGCGGCCGTGGTCGGGCTCACGCTCGATCAAAACGGCATCCCGCAGACGGCAGACGAACGGTTTGCCATCGCGAAACGCATTCTGGATGCCGCCCTGTCCTATGGGATCCCGCGGGAGGATCTCTGGATCGACTGCCTGACGCTAACGGTCTCCGCTCAGCAGGAGCAGGCACGCGAGACACTGGAGGCTGTCCGCCGCGTCCATGATGAGCTCGGGCTGCAGGTCGTGCTCGGCGTCTCAAACATCTCGTTCGGACTCCCCAACCGCACGCTTGTCACGAGAACGTTTCTCACGCAGGCGATGCAGGTCGGATTGACGCTGCCGATCATCAATCCCAATCAGCGTGAGATGATGGATACCGTCGCCGCCTTTCGTCTGCTCTCGGGCGAGGACCGGGAGTGCCGGGCCTATATCGCGCGTGAGACGCAGCTTGAAACAGCAGCGCCGACTGCTCCGGCAGCCAATATGCCGAAGGCTCCCGATCTGCAGGACGCGATCTGCCGCGGCCTTGCGCAGGAGGCAGCGGAAATCGCCAAAAGAAAACTTGATGAGATGACAGAGCTGGCACTGGTCGAAAAAGAGCTCATCCCTGCGCTTGACAGGGTCGGCGCCGACTACGAGGCCGGAAGGGTGTTTCTCCCGCAGCTATTGAGTGCGGCCGGAGCAGCGCAGTCTGTTTTTGAGGTCATTAAGAATAAAATGGCGAACAGCGGTAGCGAGATGACGATTCGCGGCTCTCTCGCCGTCGCGACCGTTCAGGGCGATGTCCACGACATCGGCAAGAACATCGTGAAGACCGTACTCGAAAACTACGGCTACCGCGTCTATGACCTTGGCCGCGACGTACCGCCTGAGCGGATCGTCGATTTCGTGCAGGAACATGCGCTGCGTCTTGTCGGTCTCTCAGCGCTCATGACGACAACGCTGCCTGCTATGGAGGAGACGACAAGAAGGCTCCTCTCCCTGCCGGATCCGCCGACCGTCTTTGTCGGCGGCGCGGTCGTAACGCCGGAATACGCCGCCGAGATCGGCGCACGCTATGCCAGAGACGCGCGTGTCTCGGTTGAGATCGCCCGGGAGGTGTTTGGTGTATGAAAACGAAAATCTCCGCTCTGCTTACAGACGGAAAGACTCTGCTCTTCGACGGCGCCATGGGCACGTATTTCGCCTCGCTCCCGGGCCGCGCGGAGCTCAACTGCGAGGATGCGCTGCTCACCGAGCGTGAGACGATCGTCAAAATCCACAGGGCCTATCTTGACGCCGGTGCAAGGGCTATCAAGCTGAACACCTTTACACTTCCAGAGCGTCTTGCCGCCGGGCGCGAGGTCATGCCGCTCGCGGACGCCGCTGTGCTCGCCGCGCAGGAGGCCGTTCAAAACAGGGACGCCTTTATCTTTGCTGACCTCGGCCCCCTCTCCACTCCGCAGGCAAGACCCGAGGTCTATCTGGAGCTTTCGACGCGCTTTCTGCAAAAGGGCATCCGATGTTTTCTGCTCGAGACCTTTACAAGCATCGAGGGAGTCGCCGAGTACTCCGCCGCGCTCAAGACAATCGCTCCGGATGCGTTTATTCTGGTATCGTATGCGGTAGGACCCGACGGACGCACGCGGGCCGGACTCTCCGGCGAACAGCAGCTGCTCGAGACCGCCGCGCTTGAAACCGTAGACGCGGTCGGCGTCAACTGCATGTCCGGCCCCACGCATCTGCAGGAATTCATTCTGCCGCTTCTTCCGAAGATCAGCAAGCCCGTATCGGTCATGCCGAATGCCGGCTATCCGACGGTGATCGGCAGACGGATGGTCTTTTCCGGAGAACCGCTGTATTTTGCAGCAAGAATGCTCCGGCTGCGGCAGGCAGGTGTGCAGATCCTCGGCGGCTGCTGCGGAACAACGCCCGCCCATATCGAAGAAACAGCCGCGCTGACAAAGCGTGTTCTGGAAACCGAGACCGCGTCAGAGCGGATTGTCCGCCCCGCCCCGGACCGGCAGAAGGAGCCGAACCTTCTGTGGGAAAAGCTCCAAAGCGGCAAAAAGGTGATCGCGGTCGAGATGGATCCGCCCGCAGACGACAATGTCGCGCCGTTTCTGGAGGGCGTTCGCGCGCTGAAGGATGCCGGTGTCGACGCCGTAACGATCGCGGACTGTCCGATCGGCAGACCGCGGGCGGACAGCAGTATTCTTTCCTGCAAGATCCGGCGTGAGCTCGACGTCTCTCCTTTGCCCCACCTCACCTGCCGCGACCGGAATCTGAACGCGACGAAGGCCCTGCTGCTCGGGCTTTCGATGGAGGGCGTTCATAATGTACTGCTCGTCACGGGAGACCCGCTTCCGGTCGAGAGCCGAAACGCGGTCAAGGCTGTCTTCAACTTCAACTCCCGCAGGCTTGCCGCTTTTGTGAAGGATCTGAACGAGTCCACATTCACGACCCCGTTCAGGATCTTCGGCGCACTGAACGTCAATGCGGTCAATTTCGAGATGCAGCTCAGGATCGCGCAGGAAAAAGAGGACTGCGGCGTCAGCGGCTTCCTGACGCAGCCGGTGCTCACCAAAGAGGCGGCGACGAACCTGCAGCATGCCCGGGAAGTGTTGAAGGGAAAGATACTCGGCGGCATCTTCCCTGTCATCAGCTACCGCAACGCCTGCTTTTTGAACAACGAGGTCGCCGGCATCAAGCTGGACCAGACTCTGATCGACCGTTACGCCGGCAAAAACCGTGATGAGGGCGAAGCGCTGGCCGAGGAGATCTCGCTGGAGATCGCCCGCACGATCGCGCCGTTTGTCGACGGCTTCTACCTGATGACCCCCTTCCAGCGCACGGAGCTCATGGGGCGGATCATTCGGGGGATCCGGGATTTTCAATTATAATGGGCATTAAAAAAAGCCGCGGCGCTCATGCCGCGGCTTTTACTGTGTGATCGATCAATGGATCAGCGGATGCCCTCTGAGGCGAGGAGCTCGAGGATCTTTGCGTCATCCTCAACGGTCGCGTTCGGGATCGGGAACGTGCAGTGACTGCAGGAGATGACGCCGCGCAGGCGCAGTGCTTCCTTGAGCACGGTCAGGAACGGAGAGCGGATCGCATAGATGTTCATGAGGCGGTCGATGACCATCTGTCCCTTTGCGATGCCCGCAAGGTCGTTCTCTTTAAAGGCTTTAACCCAGGCAGAAGTGATCTCGGGCACGAGGTTGCTCAGCGCCGCGATGCAGCCGTCGCCGCCGGCAAGCACGTTATGAGCGAAGTTGTCGTCGAAGCCGGAATAGATCTCAAAGGTCGGGACCTGAGACTTCACGACCTTGATGAGCTCGCGGGTGTGCGCCATATCGACCGTCGTGTCCTTCAGGCCGACGATGTTCGGATGCATGCGCGCAAGCTGCAGCACCGTCTTCGGATCGATCGTATAGCCCGTGTTGTCGGGGAAATTGTAAATATAGATCGGCCCGTGGATCTCATTTGCGAGCCGGTCATAGTACTGCAGAAGAGCCTCGGCGCCGAAGTGGAAATAATACGGCGGCAGGATCATAACCGCGTCGGCACCGGCGTCGAGCACGAAGTTCGAAAACTCGATGATCTCATCGGCGACCATATTGCTCGTGCCGACGATCAGCTTGACACGGTGATTGATCGTGTCGATCGCGAACTTCGCGGCGTCACGGCGCTGGTCCATCTCCATGGCAAAGAATTCGGAGGAGCTGCCCTCGACAAGAATGCCGTCGACACCGTTTTCGATCAGGTTGTTGTAGAGCTTTTCCTGGCTCACAAAGTCCAGTGTCCCGTCGGTATTGAACAGTGTGATCGCCGGAGTTAAAAATGCTGCTTTCATAGACAGTGTTCCTTCTTTACTGAAAGATTCCTCTTCCGGAGCGTGCTCCGGAAGAGGATGGGATCAAACAATGATCATTCGAGGCCGGCGCCCTTCATCGCGGAGGCAGCGTTGTTGCTGTAGAGCTTGTAGAAACCCTTGCGCGGATGGCCCTCGGCGGCCTCCTTCTCGGCACGGGTCGTAAAGCCGGCCGCAGAGCGCTCCTTGAGCACGGCGGCGGCCTCCTCAGGCGTGCAGGGCTTGCCGTGGATGCCGGTCAGGTCGATCGTGCGCCTGGAGACGCTGTAGGAGATCAGGTCGCCCTCTTCGACAAAGGCGATCGGGCCGCCGGCAGCGGCCTCGGGGCTCACATGGCCGATCGCAGCGCCGCGGGTGGCGCCGGAGAAGCGGCCGTCGGTGATCAGCGCGACGTTGCCGTTGATCGTGTCGTCGCAGACGATCGCCTCGGTCGTCGCGACCATCTCGGGCATGCCGCAGCCGCGCGGGCCCTCGAAGCGGATGATGATGACCTCATTGGGGTTGATCTCGTGCTTGACGACGGCGTCATAGGCCTCTTCCTCGCTGTTGAAGACGCGGGCGACGGCATTGACGACCTCGCGCTGATTCTCGGCGCAAGCGGAGTACTTGACGACGGAGCCCTCGGGCGCGATGTTGCCTTTGAGGATCGCGACAGAGCCGATCTCGGTGGCCTTCTCGACCGGGATGATGACCTGATCGCGCGTGAGGCCGTAGTTATTGAGATAGCCGAGGTTGCGGTTGAACCAGTTGTCCTTCTGCAGATCCTCGAGGTTCTCACCCAGGGTCTTGCCGGTGACGGTCAGAACGTCGAGATCGAGCATATCGCGGAGCATCCACTGAACCATGGGCACACCGCCTGCGAACCAGAAGGACTCGGTGAGGTGCTGGCCGGAGGGATAGATGTTGCCGAGATGCGGGGTCTTGTGGTTGATCTCGTCGAAGAGCTCGATCGGGAGCTCATAGCCGAGCTCGCGGGCAAGAGACGGGATGTGCAGCGTCGCGTTGGTCGAACCGCCGATCGCGCTGTGGACGATGATCGCGTTGCGGAACGCCGCCTCGGTGAGGATCTTGTCGGGGGTGATGTTCTTCTCGGCAAGCTCAACGATCTTGCGGCCGGCCTCACGGCTGTACTGGAGGATATCGCGCATCGTGGCGGGCACGAGCGCAGCACCGGGCAGGGTCAGGCCAAGCGCCTCAGCTACGCACTGCATGGTAGACGCGGTGCCAAGGAAGGTGCAGGCGCCGACACTCGGGCAGCCGGTCAGCTTATAATCCTTGACCTCCTGCTCGGTGATCGCGCCGTCGCGCTTTTGCCGCAGAGAGATATCGCCCGCGACGATCGAGGTCGTCATGTTCGGGCCGGGACGCATGGAGCCGCCGGGCATAAAGATCGTGGGGATATTGAGACGGGCGGCAGCCTTGAGGTGGCCGGGGATGGACTTATCGCAGCTCGATGCGAGGATCATGCCGTCCCACTGTACGGCAGAGCCGTGGACCTCGACCATATTGGCGATCGCCTCGCGGGAGAGCAGCACATAGTTCATGCCGTCGCCGCCCTGCGTGCATCCGTCGCAGACATCGGTCGCGTAATATCTTGCGGGCTTGCCGCCCTTTTCGTACACGCCGTAGATCGCCTGCTCAGTCATCTGGTTGAGATGATAGCTGCCGGGATGAGAGTCGCCGTAGACGCTCTCCACCATGATCTGCGGTTTGGTAATGTCTTCGTAATCCCA
>CAMNAE010000061.1 GCA_946530565.1 uncultured Oscillibacter sp. | reverse complement strand
CCGTCCACCCCTTGCCCGTTTCGAACAGTCCGCCGGACTGCTCGACCCCGCTGGGGGTGTTCGTGTCATTTCCGGTCGTCGCCGCGGATCTCGCTGTTGTTGATGACGAGGCCGCCGCCCCTTGCGCGCACAGCGAGCTGCACGCGGCTTTTGAAGCCCGTTTTCACCAGCATATCCGAGATATGCCGCTTCACGGTGCTTGCCGACATGTACAGCTTTTCGCCGATCTCGTTGTTGGACGCGCCGGTGACGAGTTCCCGCAGCACCTCGATCTCGACGTCCGTGAGTTCCGTGCTGACGATGTTCCCGAACTGCACGGCCGGAATGGACGCGGGGTAGATGGATTCGCCCGCCATCGTCCGATCCATGATCTCGAGCAGCGGCTGCTCCTGGATCTCCTTGTGCCAGAAGCTCTCGACGCCGATCTCCCTGGCCCGCTCGATGAAGGAGAACTCGGGCATGGAGGTCACGAGCAGGATCTTCACCTCCGGACGCTCCTGCTTGATCTGCTTCGCGGCGTCCAGACCGTCCATGCCGTCGCCCATGACGACGTCCAGCAGCACAAGGTCGATCTGCTTTTCAAGACAGATCTTCACGGCCTCTTCGGGCGTTGAAGCCATCCCGGCGATCTCATAGTCCGCCTTGCGCTCGAGCGCCAGAGAAAACATCTGCCGCACCATTTTCTGGTCGTCGGCGATCAGTATCCTGTAAGCCATTTCAGTATTCCTCCGTGATATGCTCCGGCAGATGAAGGATCATCTCGAAGCGCGGCGCGCTGTTGACCGTCATCGTGCCGCCGATCGCCTCGATCCTGCGCCGAAGGTTGGCAAGGCCGCCGGTCTCTTTGACGGGTTCGGCGGGCGGGGCGCCGTTGTTGGTAAAGCGCATCGTATAGCCGTCCGCCGTTTTCTCGGTCTCGATGAAGGCTATATACCCTCCCCTCGTATGCCGCAGGACATTTGTGACGTGGACCGTGATCGCCGAATCCACGACGGAGATCAGCGTCTCCTCCGCGGGCAGCTCCCCGTGAAGCTCGATGCGGATCCCGAGGCTCTCCGCGTGAGAGAGGCTGAAATAGTAGGGCGTCTGCCACGTCTCCCGCTCCCCGTTTTTCAAAAGGGCGATGTTTCGGCGCCACAGCGAGAGCATTTCGGCCTTGTCGGTCTTTTCGGGGGAGAGCAGGTACTGCTTCGTCATCAGCAGCATCTTGCCGAAGCTGTCATGGATGTGCATCTTGATCTGCAGGGTCTCCCGGTCCATCACGATATACCGGATCGAGTCGTTGAGCGCCTTGAGCCGCGCGTTGATCTTGCCGGCCTCCTTCTGCTTTTCCCGCAGCCGCGCCGTCAGGCGGTATTCCTCCGAGACGTCGAAGGCGAGCAGCTCGTGGATCGGTTCCCCGTCGAGCGTGTCCTCAAAATGAGCAAAGCTGTATGCCGTGCCGTCCTCCAGGCAGACGACGGGCGTTTCCGTGCCGGCGAACAGCGTTTGGCGGAAGTGTTCCGCGTCGGAGACGCCGCTGCCGGTGAGCCGGAGCGCGATGCTGTCCATTTTCAGATTGACGAGCTTCGTCAGTCCGCCGTTCCAATAGAAGCAGATCCCGACGGGCAGCTCATCCATACACTCCTTCACGGACAATAGCGAGAGACGCTCTTCCCGTTCCCGGATACAGCTGAGGATCTCCCTGACGGCCGCGGCCGTCAGGATCAGGTCGAGCGAGAGAACAACGGCCGGAATGCATTCCTGCGCGGCGTCCTCATAGTAATACAGATGGATCAGGCTCTGTTCCGCTGCCAGCGCGATGAGCGTTTCGATGGCGGAAAGAACGGGCCTTCCGCCGGCTCCTCCGTTGAACAGATGGATGATGACCGTCAGAAAGAACACGAAACAAAGCGCCACGAGCCACAAAAACAGTCCGCCCGTCAGGATGTACAGGACGTCAGCCATGGTCCGCACCTCCCGTGGAAAGGCGGATATGCGCGGTCTCGTCCTCTTCGAAGACACTGAGACGCAGGGCGGGATCGGGCAGACCGACCGCCTCCGCCGAAGGGGGCGCGCCGTCCGTTTCGATCGACAGCAAAACAGCCTGTGACGGTGCGATCTTTACGGAGAGGGCGCTCGCGCTCTCAAGAGCGGATTCCAGAACGGCTTCGAACACATCGTAAGCCGCGATGATCCATTCTGATGGCAGATCCTTTGGCGCGGCGTTGATCAGCTCGCAGTCGATCCCGAAGCCCTTGAGGGACTCGGCGCTCTCGCGGATCGAGAGCCAGAGCTCGTTCGTCGAGATCTCACGGCGTTCGCCCGCGATGAGCATCAGGTTGGAGCAGCGCTTGCAATAGGTCCCAAGAAGCAGGCAGAAACGAAGGTTCTCGGCGCTCCCGCCGTCGTCGTTCAGGGCCTCGTCGATCCGCGTGAGCTGCGGACGCACATGCCTGGCGATCCGGTCATAGAGCCTGTTCTGGGTCTCATATCTCGCTTTTTCGGCGCTGACGCGGTTCTCTTCCTCGATGAGAACGTTTTCCTCCCTGATCTGCTCCAGAGCGTCTTCCAGGTCGCGGTTGATGCGATTCACCGCGGATCTGTCCTCGCTCCAGGTCACGCTTCCGCCTTTGATGGGATAAGCGCTGACGCGCTGATCTTCTCTGCCCGCGGCGTCAAAATAGTCCAGCGAGCGATAGACCGTTTCGCCGCGCGCGTTTTTGATCTCGGCATTGATGCGCGTGCGCTCAAAGAGGGTGTTGTAGCCGCTGTTCGAGGGGATCAGACCGATCTTGATGCTGCCCTCCCACAGTCCGATGAACAGGGCGAGATAGATCTCCTGTATGTTGTAAAGACTGATGCCCAAGACGCGCGGCGAGCCTCCGACGACATGATACAGGATGATCAGTGCCAGGGCGGCGGATGAGGGAAGGATCGGTATATACCAGAGCTTTCGGCACTGAGACAGGCGGCAGCGCCTGACGAGGAGGAGAAAGGCGCCGAGCGTCACGGCGAACGCCCACAGGAAGAGCACATAGTACAGCCAGTGATAGTGCACCAGGTCGTTTCCCGCCAACGTTCCCTCGAACGTGAGCGCGAAGTGGTGCAGGTCGTTTGTCAGGATGGAGAGCATCAGGGCTCCCGCGATGAGCCACAGGACCTTTACAAGGCCGGAGAGCCCGGCGTGTTCATCCCTGCCGACACAGTACGCCGTGCTCAGAGACAGCATCGGCATCGCGGCGAACGGGGTATAATACAGATACCACAGATATCGCATGATCGCAGGAGAGTGCTTGAACAGCACGTAACGGCAGATGCGGGTCACGAACAACAGCAGCAGAAAGACCGCGACGGCGATGAGCTGCCGCCGGATCCGCCTGTGAACGATCCGCAGCGCGACGGTCTCTGCCCACGCGATGATCAAAAAACAGTACAGGAGCGAGGAGGGGAGGTGGATCTGCGGCGGAAACGCGGGAAACTGCGAGAGGATGTTGACGAGAACGGCCGCCAAAAAGACGATGAGAAACGCGGCGGAATACTGCCGCTCGACTCTGCTCATATGAAGCATCGGTCTGTTCTCCTCCCCTTTTTTTAATACGATCGTTTTTCATACTATAGCATAGCCGCGCGGAGATTGAAAGAGGGGAGAGCAAGGCGCGGGAGCGGATCTTTTCGCAAAATGCACAAATCCGCCGAATGAGATTTGGCATGAAGACGACCCACTTGGGTCATCTTTTTTAGCTTGTGCATTTTTGACGGGAAGTGTCATGAAAAACAAGACCTGATTTGTTATAATCTATACAGCTTACTCAACAGCTTACTCAAAGGCCGATCCTGTCGGAAGAGCGATCGCGGCGGCGTGTATGCGGAGGCGCGCTCACCCGGCATCCGCCGCGCGCGCCGGGTCTTTTACGCGGGATCGGAACTATCTCAAGCAAAGGAGGAGCAGCCGTTCGCGGAACGCCGTTTCGCTTCGGCTCAAAAGAGGCCATGAAACTTGCAAAACGTCTTTTGTCAGGGATCCTTGTCTTCTGCTTCCTGTTCGAATCCTTCCCCGTGTCGGCTTTTGCGCGGAAAGCGGCAGAGCCCGCGGCAGAGCCCGCTTCCGAAGCCGTCCTGCTCGGCGACTTGATCGCGACCGAAGGCGGCGAGTACGGGGAAGACGAGGAAGACGATCCCCTTGCGAACTGGGACGGATCGTTCCTGGTCGTCAATGATCTGGAATTCTACGATCCCTATGTCACGCCCTATTCCGACCAGGATACGGCGCGCGCGGACGTCTACGTCTACTACGGGGAGACGCCGCTGACCTATCAGTGGTTCCGCAGTACGACGCCTGCCTATGAGGGCACGCCCGCGACCGGGATCGGCGCGCAGACCGAAAGCTTCTCTGCGCCGTATCCCACCGAGGAGGAGGGCACCCTCTACTACTACTGCGAGGTATACTATACCGATACCGAGACCGGCGAGGCGATGACCTGGCGCAGCAGGATCGACGCTCTCCGCTACACGAAGGCCGAGAACTTCTCGATCGTGCTCGCCCCCTTCAGCCTGTGGGCCGGCGATCTATCGACGGTCTACGAGCATGAGGACGGCGCGCTCTTCTCGCTCTACGCCAACAGCGCGCCTGGCTCGATGGCCGCGCAGGGCGATGAGGCCGTTTACAGCGCGTACATCAGTCCCGAGGTCCACTGGTTCTTCGGCCACGACTCGCTCGATTACCAGTGGTACTGGAGCGAGGGCCCCGACTACACGACCGGCCGGCTCATCGGCAGCGGCGAGGTGACCGGCCTCAACACGTTCGAAAACGATTATTACGGCAATAATTATTATTCCTCCGAATACAACATTGCCGATTTCCGCGCGATGAACCAGTACGCGAACATCCATGTCGAGCTTCCGACGGATGAGGTCGGCACGTTCACGCTGACGCTCGTCGCGACGAACCACTACCAGGGGGACGAGTGCGTCCAGATCAGGTCCCGCGAGATCACGATCACGGAGTCCGCGGAGGATCTGTATGAGATCGACGATTACGGCTATATCCAGGCCTACAAGGGCTGCAGCGACGAGATCGTCATCCCCGCTTCCATCCACGGACAGAGCGTCTTGGGCATCGATGAGATCGCGCCCGGCGGCGACGGCTATTACAGCCCCGATTTCACCTGCGTCAGAAAGATCACGTTTCCCGAGGGCATGGAGACGATCGGGGACGATGCCTTCATGCGGATGATCTCGCTGGAAGAGGTCGTCTTCCCCTCGACGCTGACCAGCATCGGGTATCACTCGTTCTACCGCACGAGGCTCTCCGACGTCGTATTCCCGGCGTCGCTTACGAGCGTCGGCTACGAGGCCTTTGAGGAGAGCGACGTCACCAGCGTCACGTTCCATGACGACACGTTCCCGTCCATCGAATCGTATGCCTTCTACAACTGCCCGAAGCTCGAGACCGTCACCTTCCCCGCGAACGCGACCGGCGAGCTCTACGGCTCCAGCACCTTTGCCTCCTGCCCGAATCTCGCCCAGGTCTTCAACTGGGACAGCGTGGAGAACGGCTCTCCCTCCGACGACTTCTACGGCACGCCCGTGATGTCGCATCTCGGCAGCGGCTCTTTGACCGACGGCAGGTTCTATTACGATCCCAATGAGGCCAATACCGGCTGGAACATCACCGGCTTCATCAAAAAGCCCGCGGATCTCGTCATCCCCGGGAGCTTCAACGGCCTGCCGGTCAAGGGCATCCAGGGCGGGGTCTTCGAGGGAGCGGACTGGCTCGAAACGCTCACGATCAGCGAAGGGGTGTTTTGGATCGGGGATTCCGCTTTCAAGGACTGCCCGTCACTGACCTCGGTCACGCTGCCCTCCACGCTGGCGGACATCAACGAATACGCGTTCCAGAACTGCAAAAAGCTCGAATCCGTCAATTTCGGGGACGCGGCCCTCACCTATGTGGGCACGAGCGCTTTTGAGAACGACTTCCTGCTCGCGTCGCCCGTCGTGCTCGCCCCGGGCGGCGTCGTGAAGGAAAAGGCGTTCATGTCCTGCTACAGCATCCAGTCCGCCTCGCTGGACAACGCCCGGCTCGAGACCTATTCCTTCGACAACTGCTTCAATCTGGAAACGGTCACCGGCTCCTGGAGCCGCACCTTCCGCCCGGCGGAGAACGGCGAGTATGTTCCGTACTCCAACTTCGCCTACTCGAAGGCCTATCCCGTCTCCTATCTGCACAGCGCCTACCAGAAGTCCGGCGATGATTATATCCTCTCGGAGACCAAGTTCTGGGACGGCTATGTCCGTAAGGTCGTCTGCTACCGTGTGGGCGATCTGGCTTACGAGCTGGTTCCCGGCTACTACAATGAGCCGGCCAGATGGGACGCCGACTACTGGCTCGATCCCTTCGCCGAGGACATCTCCGTCCCCGGAAGCGTGACGCTCCAGACGGTGGAGGGCAATACCGTGACCTTCAATCCGAAAGTCGCTTCCGGCCTGTTCAACTACATGCTCACGGAAAAGTGGAACGTCTCCTTCGGCAACGGCATCAAGGAGATCGACGCCTACGGTTACGGAAGACTCGCCGAGGTCACATTGCCCACGACGCTGCAGAAATTCAACTCCGCGTTCTTCCGCAGCGACCAGAGCGGTGCGCACTTGCCCGGCCTGAAGAACAGCCCCTATCTCAAGAGCGTGGCTCTGCCCGCTTCCGTCAGGAGCATCACCCAGAACTCCTTCAAGAACTGCAAGGCGCTGGAGAGCCTGACCATGGCGGACGGCATCCGCTGCACTGAGCTGCCGTACGCCATGTGCCAGGGCTGCTCGGCGCTCAGGACCATCGTGATCCCCGAGGGCGTTACGACCATCGGAAGCTACGCGTTCTCCGGGACGAATCTCCAAAACGTCTCGCTGCCCGTGTCGCTCAAGTCGATCGGCACCTATGCCTTTGAAGGCATTCCGGCGGAGGAGATCGCTTTCCCCGCCCTGCTGGAGACGATCAGCAGCTCCGCTTTCTCGGGCGCGAAGCTGAAGAGGCTCGACCTGAGAGGCTGCACGAAGCTTCAGACGCTCCCGACAAGAGCCTTCATCAGCTGCAACCGGCTGGAGTCCATCAAGCTGCCCGACGCTCTTACTTCGATCGGAGAAGAGGCTTTCCAGAAGAACAATGACTATGTCGCCAATATCACGCCGATCAGGGAGCTCGTATTCGGCCAGGGACTCGTCACCATCGGAGATCGGGCGTTCGACGAAGCGTTCGCCATGAGGACGGGGCAGGAGCCGACCGTCATCGAGCTGCCCGACAGCGTGCAGACGATCGGAAAAAATGCGTTCTCTTCGGACAGAGACTATTATGACGACGACGTGCCCGTCATCAGCAACGTGAAGCTCAAAGACGGCCATCTGCCCGCGAGCCTCACGAGCATCGGCGAGTATGCGTTCCAGAACAGCGCGATCGATAAGGTCGTGCTGCCCGAGAACATGACGGTGGTCGGCGACCGTGCGTTCGCCGAGACCGGATGCCTCACGGACGTCGTCTTCAACGACGGTCTGGTCACGATCGGCTGGGGTGCCTTCCGGGAGAGCGCGCTCTCGCCGGACGGCGGCATCCTGACCTTCCCGGAGAGCCTGAAGACGATCGACGCCCTTGCGTTCTTCAATGTCATAAAGACCGGAAGCATCCAGTCTGTCATCATTCCGGCCGGGATCGAGAGCATCGGAAGCTACGCGTTCGGCCTGGTGCTCTGGGATCAGCCGATGCCGGAATTGACCGTCACGATCCTGAGCAGCGACGGCGCAAAGCCGGAGCTGCCCACAGAGGGCCTGGCCGATGATGACGATCTGGATCTCACCGTGCGCTGCTACGAGAACTCCGCGACCCACCTCTGGGCGCAGGATCAGCAGGAGAGCAATCCGGATCATTTCCACTTCAAGCTCATCAATGACGACGCCATGATCCGGCTGTTCATGCGCAAGCCGGACGGTACGATGGTCGGCACGGGCGAGCTCGAGTCCATCTACTGGTACGATGAGGCGGACGAGAGCGGCAGAGTGCTCTCCCGCACGACGACGCTCGAGGACTACGAGG
>CAMNAE010000060.1 GCA_946530565.1 uncultured Oscillibacter sp. | reverse complement strand
GCGGGCGAGGCGATCTTCAAGAAGATCTATAAGATCTACCGCGAGCGCGGGTACCGCGCCAAGCTGCTCGTCGCGAACAACAACAGCCACTTCCTCTGGTCGCGCTTTTTGGGCGGCGACATCCTGATGACTGTCAACCCGCTCTGGTGGCGGCGCATGGAGGGCGCGAAGCTCCAGCTGCACGAGACGATCGACGAGCCCGTCGACCCGTTCATCGTCGAGGAGCTGCTCGACAAGATCCCCGAGTACCGCTCCGTCTATATGGAGGACGGGCTCAAGGTCTCCGAGTTCAACCAATACGGCGCCTTCAAGCACACGATCAACGAGTTTTTGACCGGCTGCGACGGATTCATCAACTATCTGCGCGGCTTCATCCTGCCGTAAGGGCAAGCAGGCATCTCTATTTGAAAGGAAGCGACGAACGATGAAAGCACTTGTCAAGTACGATATGAAGCCCCGCGCTGTGGAGCTGCGGGACATCCCCAAGCCGGGTCTGCCCGGGCCGGGCCAGCTGCGCGTGAAGGTCGAGTACGCGGGCGTCTGCGGCTCCGACATCCACATCTATGAAAACAGCATCGCGATCACGACCCGCCCCCCGGTGGTCATCGGCCACGAGTTCTCGGGTTATGTCGACGCCGTCGGTGAGGGCGTGACCGGCTTCAAGCCCGGTGACCGCATCGTCGCCGAGGCCGTGTACCACCGCTGCGGCAAGTGCAAGTACTGCCGCATGGGCAAGTACAACCTCTGCCTCGACAAGCTGAGCTTCGGCTATGTCTACAACGGCTGCTTCGAGCGCTACACGATCATCGAGGACTACAACTGCCACCACCTGCCCGACGACATCGACATGGTCTCCGGCGCGATGATCGAGCCGATGGCCTGCGTCGCCCGCGGCATCTATGACCAGTGCCACCTCGAGGCCGGCTTCACCGTGCTCGTCGTCGGCCCCGGCCCGATCGGCCTTGTCGCCGCGCAGATCGCGAAGGCCGAGGGCTGTGAGGTCATCGTCTCCGGCACCGGCGCCGACGCCGAGCGCCTGGAGCTCGCGAAGAAGCTCGGCATCCACCACACGGTCAACATCGAAAAAGAGGACCTGCGCGCGGTCATCGACGGCCTGACCGACGGCTACGGCGTCGACGTCGTGCTCGAGTGCTCCGGCTCCCAGGCCGGCATCGCCCAGGGCCTTGAGATGGTACGCAAGTGCGGCTGGATGACGCTGATCGCGCTGGCCGGCAAGCCGATCACCTTCGACATCGAGAAGGTCAACTACAAGGAGCTCCACTTCTCCGGCTCCATCGCCTCCACCTATAACAACTGGGAGAAGTGCCTCGCGCTGCTCCGCCTGGGCTATGTGGACTTAAAGCCCATGGCCACCGGCTTCTACAAGCTTGACGACTGGCAGCAGGCCTTCCAGGATATGGTCGACAAGAAGGGCCTCAAGCTCCTCTTCAAGATGGAAGACGACTGAAGCGTCTGAAAGCGAAAAACACCCCGCCGATGCGATCACAGATCGTATCGGCGGGGTAAATTTATACGAATCGTTATCAAAAGATCATCCGGCCTTCGCTCCAGACGCTGCGGATCGCGCCCTCCAGGCGGAGATAGAGGGCGCGGCCGAGGCGCTCCGAGGCGCTCAGCGGGTGCGGGGTGAAGAGCGCATCGTCGGCGAGGACGATCGCGTGGAGTTTTTCGCCGACCTGGAAGCCGGGCTTTGCGCCGAAGAACGCGGCGCCGGCGCTCGTTGCAAGGTACCAGGCCTCGGATTCGTTCAGGGGCTCGGTCTGCCAGTCATCGAGGATGCGCCGCGCCTTCGAGGCGCGCACGGCCGAGGCAGCGGCTGTGAACATGCTCAGGGAGTCGCCGCCCGCGATGTCTGTGCCGAGCGCGACCTTCAGGCCCTCGCTGAGCATCTTTCTTACCGGCGCGACACCGGAGCAGACGTTCTGGTTGGAGTCAGGGCAGTGGACGACCGTAACGCCCCGTTTCCGCATCGCTTCGCGTTCTTCTTCATCGGACCAGACGCAGTGCGCCATGACCGTGCGTTCGTTGAAGAGGCCGTATTTTTCATAGGTTTTGTAATAGTGATCGCAGTCCGGATGCAGTGAGGCGACGAGCTCAAGCTCCTGCCGGTTTTCCGAGAGATGCGATTGGATCGGGAGCGCGCGCTCTTCTCCGAGCGAGCCGAGAAAGGCCATGAGCGCATTCGTGCATGAGGGCGTAAAGCGCGGCGTGAGGATCGGGCGGACACGGGTGAAGCGCTGCGCCTCATCGAGCCAGCGGAGCGTCTCGGCTTCGGACGCCTCGGTCGTCTCGGAGAGATAGTCCGGGCTGCCGCGGTCCATATTGACCTTGCCGACATAGCCGGTGACGCCCGCACGCTCGAGCTCCTCCATCAAAATGAGCGTCGCCTCACGGTGGAGCGAGGAGAACATGCATACGCGGGTCGTACCGCCGCGGATGAGCTTATGCGCAAGGTCGCGGTAGACCGTGCGGGCGTAGTCCGGGTCAGCAAAGCGCGCCTCGGTCGGGAAGGCGTAGGCATTCAGCCACTCGAGGAGCGGCTTGTCCATTCCCGTGCCGAGCATCGGATACTGCGGCGCGTGGAGATGCAGATCGACGAGCCCCTGCAAAATGAGCGCGGAGCCGTAGTCCCAGCGGGGGAGCGCGGCGTACTCGTCCGGCAAAACCCGGAAGATGCCGGCGATGCGACCCTCGATGACGACGAGATAGCCGCCCTCGGTGACCTCGAGCCGGCCCAGGGCCGGGGCGGAGACGATGGTGCCGTGCAGTACAGCGGTATCGGACATGGGGAAAGCCTCCTTTTGCGGATCAGTCCGGCGAATAGCTCAGGTGTGCGTTTCGTCGGGGACGGACAGGCCGAGCAGGACCCGGCGCACAAGGTCGAAGGCGTGGTTTGCCGCCATCGCGCGGATGCGGTCGTGCCGTCTGCGGCCAGGGTCGAGACGGCGGCAGCGCGTGCCGGAGGGCGTGGCGAGCGCGATGTAGACGACACCGCTCTCCTCGCCGCTCCCGTCGCCCTCACGCGCGGCGGGGGAGACGGCAAGGCCGTAGTCGGCGCCGGCGGCCTCCCTTGCGGCCTTTGCCTGAGCGATCACGGCTGCGGCAGAGCAGGCGGGGGCGCTCAGACCGGAAAGACCCGGGAAGGGGACGCCGCCCTCCATCGCGACCCAGCCGCCGGCAAAGACCGCTTCGCTTCCTTCCAAAGAGGCGAGCCTCTGCGCGACCGCGCCGCCGGTCGCGTATTCGGCCGCCGCGAGGCGGGCATGCTTCTCGCAGAGCAGCCGGAGGCAGACGGTCTCAAGATTCGGGACATCGATGCCGTAGACGATGTCGCCGAGCAGCGCTGTCACCTCATCGACGACCGGCTTTAAAAGCGCCTCGGCCTCGGCGGCGCTCGCGGCGCTCGCGGTCGCCCGCAGCCGCACCTCACTGGGCTTGGCGTAGGTCGCAAGCGAGGGGTTCACCATGTGCGCCATCTTCTCGTGCAAAAGCATATCGACCGAGGACTCGCCCATGCCGAAGGTCATGATGTCGTGCGAGAGGATCACGTCTTTTGAAAGCGCACGCAGATAGGGCACGACGCAGCGCTCGAGCATCGTGCGGCACTCGTGCGGCGGGCCGGGGAGCATCAATACATGCACGCCGCCTGCTTCAAACGCGCAGCCCGGCGCCGTGCCGACGGGATTATCAAAGATCGTGCAGTGCTCGGGAAGATAGGCCTGCTGAGCGTTGTTCTCGGGCATCGGTACATGGAGCGCACCCTCGTAGAAAAGGCGGATGTCCTTTAAAATATCCTCGTGCAGCACGAGCTTTTGGCCGAAGGTCTCGCAGATGACCTGCTTGGTGAGATCATCGTAGGTCGGGCCGAGGCCGCCGGTCGTGATGATGATGTCGGCGCGCGTGCGCGCGATTAAAAGCGCGTCGCGCAGCCGCCCGGGGTTGTCGCCGACGACCGTGTGGAAGTAGACGCCGACGCCGAGCGCCGAGAGCTGCTGCGAGAGCATGGTCGCGTTCGTATTCGTGATATTGCCGAGCAGCAGCTCCGTGCCGACGGCGATGATCTCTGCGCTGTGGGCCATGTGTGAGCCCTCCTTCTGTTTATGTTTCGTTCGTTCCACCGTTTTTGACGCGGATCCAGGTCTCGCCCGCGAGCGCCTCTTCCATGAGCGCCTCCACGTCGAGCGCGGCCTCGGCCTCCTCGACTGCCTTCAGCTCCGGGTGTGTCGCCGGGTGGCGCGGCGTGAAGACCGTGCAGCAGTCCTCGTAGGGCAGGATCGAGGTATCATAGGTGCCGATCTCGTGGGCGAGACGGATGATCTCGACCTTGTCGGTGCCGATCAGCGGACGCAGGACCGGCATGTCGGCCACCGGGTCGGTGACACCGAGCGCCCAGAGCGTCTGGCTGGCCACCTGGCCGAGCGACTCGCCGGTCACGAGTGCGCCGGCATTCGCCCGCCGGGCGACGGCCGCGGCAAGGCGCATCATGAAGCGGCGCATGATCAGTGTAAAATACTCCTCGGGACAGGCGCGGCGGATCGCCTCCTGAATGCGCGTGAAGGGGATCACATGCACGATCAGCCGCCCGGTGTAGGGCGTCAGGAGCCGCGCAAGCTCGATCACCTTGTCCTGCGCCTGCTGAGAGGTGTAGGGCGGGGAGACGAAGTGGACCATCTCAAGCTCCACGCCGCGCCGCGCGATCATCCAGCTCGCGACCGGGGAGTCGAGGCCGCCGGAAAGAAGGCTGACGGCTCTGCCGCCGGTGCCGACCGGGAGCCCGCCCGCACCGGGGAGCGCGGGGCCGTGGACATAGGCCGCCTTTTCGCGGATCTCAACGTGAACGGTGAGATCGGGTTCATGCACGTCGACCTTCACGGCGGGGAAGGCCGACGCGAGCGCGCCGCCGACCGCCTGCGAGAGCTGGATCGAGGTCATCGGGAAGGTCTTGTCCGCGCGCTTGCTCTCGACCTTGAAGCTCTTCGCCGCGGCAAAGGACGGCGCAAGATACTGCTTCGCCGTCGCGACGATCGCATCCACGCTCTTTTCGCAGGGGAGCGCCCGCACGACTGCGACGACGCCGAAGACCTGCCGGCAGGCCGCGTACGCGGCTTCCAGATCGCAGTCCTCGTTCATCGGCTCCACGTAGATCGTGCTCTGGCGCAGCTCGAGATGATAGCGCCCGCCGCACTGCCGGAGCCGCCGGCGCACGTTGTTCATGAGCCGTTCTTCAAAAAAGTGCCGGTTCAAGCCCTTGAGCACGACCTCGCCGAGTTTTAACAAAAAGAGTTCGGTTTGCTGCATAGTGATCCTCCAAACTGGTTTAAAGATTTCTGTTGATGTTTTATTATACGGGCAGATCAGCGGTTTTGCAAGGGAGAAAGAGGGGAAAGCACAGGTTTTGCCGCGCATGGTCCGTGACGGATGAAAAGTGCCCGATAGACGCATTTGAAACTGTCTAAAAGGTACGACCTCCGCCTCTTTGCGGCTGAAAAGTTTCGCTTTTGGCATGGCAAGCGGAAGCTTTCCACCGCCGGAATACGGCTTGATGCAAGGACTTTCCACTTTTTCCACCGAGTTTTCCACACATTTATGTCAACGGCAAGACCGCAAAAAAGTACGCAAAAACGGTTTTGCGTCGAAAAAAACCGGCATTTTGGCGAAAGGTCTAAGCCTTGTCGGAAAGAACAATTCCTTCTGTTTCAATCACGGGCACTGAAAACAGAACCGGCTCGAAAAAAAGAGGGCGGCCTCCAAAGCGCTGCTTTTTTGTTCCGCCTCCCGCCTTGCGCCGTGCGGGGGATTATGGTATAGTATCATAGAAATGATATGGCTTTTGCAAAGGAGACGCATATGGCACAGAGCAAACGCGACTATGGCAATACCAGCATCGCCGCCTTAAAGGGCGCGGACCGCGTGCGCAAGCGCCCGGGGGTCATCTTCGGCTCCGACGGGCTTGAGGGCTGCGAGCACGCGGTATTTGAGATCCTCTCCAACTCGATCGACGAGGCCCGCGACGGCCACGGCACTCAGATCACGCTCACGGCCTATCTCGACCACAGCATCGAGGTGCTGGACGAGGGCCGCGGCTGCCCGGTGGACTGGAACCCCCGCGAGCAGCGCTATAACTGGGAGCTCGTGTACTGTGAGCTCTACGCGGGCGGCAAGTACGACGCCTCGAGCGGCAGCAACTACGAATACTCCCTGGGCCTGAACGGCCTTGGCGCCTGCGCCACGCAGTACGCCTCGCGCTATATGGACGTGACGGTCTGGCGCGACGGATTTGAGTACAATCTGCACTTTGAGCGCGGCGAGATCGTGGGCGAGCTGCAAAAAGAGCCGCTTGCGAAGAACCGCGCCCGCAAGACCGGCACGAAGACACGCTGGCTCCCGGATCTTGAGGTCTTCACCGACATCGCGATCCCGCAGGAGTACTATGCCGACATATTGAAGCGGCAGGCGGTCGTGAACGCGGGCATCCGCTTTATCCTGCGCACTGAGACCGCGCCGGGCAAGTTTGACGAGACGCTCTTTCTGTACGAAAACGGCATCACTGACTATGTCGCCGAGCTCGCAGGGGCCGACGCGCTGACCGCCCCGGTCTTCTGGCAGACAGAGCGCAGCGGCCGCGACCGCGCGGACAAGGATGAATATCGCGTGCGCCTGGGCGTTGCGTGCTGCTTTTCGAACCGCGTCAACGTGATCGAACACTACCACAACTCGAGCTACTTAGAGCACGGCGGCTCGCCGGAGAAGGCGACCCGCTCAGCTTTCGTCTCGGCCTTCGACGCCTATATCCGCCAGCAGAACAAATACCGCAAGGACGAGGCGCGCATCGCCTGGAGCGACATTGAGGACTGCCTCGTGCTGGTGAGCAACAACTTCTCGACGCAGACCTCGTATGAGAACCAGACGAAAAAGGCGATCACGAACAAGTTCGTGCAGGATGCCATGACCGACTTCCTTCGCGCGAGCCTGGAGGTCTGGTTTATCGAGAACCCGGCCGACGCCGGGCGCGTAGCCGACCAGATCCTCGTGAACAAGCGCTCGCGCGAGAGCGCGGAGAAGGCGCGATTGAGCATCAAGAGCAAGCTCTCGGCGAACATCTCGATCGCCGACCGCGTGCAGAAGTTTGTCGACTGCCGCTCGAAGGACGTCTCGAAGCGTGAGATCTACATCGTGGAGGGCGACTCGGCCCTCGGCTCGGTCAAGCTCTCACGCGACGCGGAGTACCAGGGCGTCATGCCGATCCGCGGCAAGATATTGAACTGCCTCAAGGCGGACTATGCGCGCATTTTCAAAAGCGACATCATCATGGACCTCATCCGCGTGCTCGGCTGCGGCGTGGAGGTGCAGTCGCGCCATGTGAAGAACATGGCGGCCTTCGACCTTGCGAACTTCCGCTGGAGCAAGGTTGTCATCTGCACCGATGCCGACGTCGACGGCTTCCAGATCCGCACGCTGCTGCTCACGATGCTCTACCGCCTCACGCCGACGCTGATCCGCGAGGGCTACGTCTACATCGCAGAGACGCCGCTCTTCGAGATCACCTCCGGCGAGAAGACCTGGTTTGCCTACACCGACCGCGAAAAGGCGGATATCTTAAAAGAACTCGAGGGCAAAAAGGTCAAGGTCGACCGCTCGAAGGGCCTTGGCGAAAACGACCCCGACATGATGTGGCTCACGACGATGAACCCGGAGACGCGCCGATTGATCCGGGTCATGCCCGAGGATGTGGAGCGCACAGCCGAGGTCTTCGACCTGCTGCTCGGCGACAACCTGACCGGCCGCAAGGAGCACATCGCCGACAACGGCTGGCGCTACCTTGAGATGGTGGACGTCTCGTAAGGAGGGATACCCGTGGCAAGAAAGAAAAAAAGCGAAGAGAACAAGCCCAAGGCGGGGAACCCGAATGTGATGGGCCTGCGGGCCGCGGTCGTTGAGCAGCCGATCACCGACACGCTCGAGACGAACTACATGCCCTATGCGATGAGCGTGATCGTCTCGCGCGCGATCCCCGAGATCGACGGCTTCAAGCCCTCGCACCGCAAGCTCTTGTATACGATGTACAAGA
>CAMNAE010000059.1 GCA_946530565.1 uncultured Oscillibacter sp. | reverse complement strand
GTCGTGCCGCCGATCCCGGGCGTGAAGGAGGGCATCGCCTCCGGCTTCGTGATGACGAACTATGAGGCGCTCGACCTCAAGACGCTGCCGAAGCGCCTGTGCGTGATCGGCGGCGGCGTGATCGGCCTGGAGCTCGCGGCCTATTACGGCGTCGTCGGCACCGAGGTCACGGTCGTCGAGATGCTGCCGAAGATCGCCGGCCCCATTGACAATGAGATCTCCACCCTTCTGCAGAAGGGCTATGAGAAGGACGGCATGAAGTTCCTCCTCGGCGCGAAGGTCGTCCGCGTCGACGCCGACGGCGTCGTCTATGAAAAAGACGGCAAGGAAGCCAAGGTCGCGTGCGACAAGGTGCTCCTCGCGATCGGCCGCCGCCCGGTGATCGACACCTGCGGCATCGAAAAGCTCAACATCGCGACCGAGAAGGGCGCGATCTGCGTCGACGATCAGATGCGCACGAATGCGCTCAACGTCTTCGCCGTGGGCGACTGCAACGGCAAGAGCATGCTCGCGCACTCTGCCTACCGCATGGGCGAGGTCGCCGTCAACACGATCCTCGGCCGCCGCGACCGCATGCGCTACCGCGCGATCCCGAGCGTTCTCTACACGAACCCCGAGGTCGGCTGCGTGGGCCTCACCGAGGAGCAGGCAAAGGCTGCCGGCATCGACACCGCGGTCGTGAAGCTCCCGATGGCCTATTCCGGCCGCTATATCGCGGAGAACGAGGGCGGCAACGGCATCGCCAAGTTCATTTTCGACAAGAAATACCGCACGATGGTGGGCGCTCACATCATGAGCAACTACTCCAGCGAGTTCATCGTCGCCTGCGGCATCATGATCGAGCAGGAGATGACGATCGACGCCATCCGCGAGATCGTGTATCCCCACCCGTCCGTCAGCGAGATCATTCGCGAGGCCGCCTTCGCGGTAAAACTTTGATGCAGAGGAGCAAGTGAACAACCATGTCCAAGGCACAATTCTATGATCCCAAGGAGCTGCGCGCTCCCGGCAAGATCCATTTTGAAGACATCGACGTCAACCAGTATCAGAAGACCGTCAAAGAGGCGCTCGCCACCGAGGACTTCACGGCCGACGACATGCTGCGCATCTACCGCGACATGGAGTACATCCGTGAGTTCGAGGCGATGCTCAAGAGCGTGCGTACGACCAAGGCCTACAACGGCGTTGAGTATACCTACACCGGCCCCGCCCACCTGTACACCGGCGAGGAGTCCGCGGCTGTCGGCCAGAGCTATCTTCTGGGCCGTGACGACTTCATCTTCGGCACCCACCGCTCCCACGGCGAGGTGCTCGCGAAGGGCCTCTCCGCGATCCAGAAGATGAGCGACGAGGAGCTCCTCGAGATCATGGAGAACTTCTTCGACGGCAAGCCCTACGCGGTCGTCAAGGAGCGTCTGCCCGAGAAGAGCGTCAAGGAGCAGGCGATCGTGTTCTTCCTGTATGGCCTGACCTGCGAGCTCTTCGGCCGTGAGAACGGCTTTGCCAAGGGCCTCGGCAACTCCATGCACCTGTTCTTCATCCCCTTCGGCATCTATCCGAACAACGCGATCGTCGGCGGCTCTCCCTGCATCGCCGCGGGCGCCGCGCTCTACAAGAAGAACATGAAGAAGCCCGGCATCGTCGTCGGCAACGGCGGCGACGGCTCCATGGGCTGCGGCCCCGTGTGGGAAGCGCTGAACTTCGCCGCGATGGACCAGTTCAAGACCCTGTGGCCCGATGAGTACAAGGGCGGCCTGCCGGTGCTCTTCAACTTCATGGACAACGGCTACGGCATGGGCGGCCGCACGAACGGCGAGACCATGGCCTATGGCGAGCTCGCCCGCGTCGGCGCAGGCGTGACCCCCAACCAGATGCACGCTGAGCGTGTCGACGGTCTCAACCCGCTGGCCGTCATCGACGCCTATCGCCGCAAGATCCCCCTGCTCAAAGAGGGCAAGGGCCCGGTGCTGCTCGACGTTCTGACCTATCGTCTCGGCGGCCACTCCACGAGCGACCAGAACGCCTACCGCTCCAAGGAAGAGATCGACGCCTGGAGCGAGAACGACTGCATCCTGATGTTCCGCAAGCAGCTGATCGAGGCCGGCCTCGCGACCGACGCCGACATCGACAAGATGAACGAGGACATCAAGGCCCGCATCACGGCTGTCATGAAGATCGCCGCCGACCTCGAGATCTCCCCGCGTCTGGACTTCATCAAGGATCCCGACGCGATCTCCCGCTACACCTTCAACAACGGCCACGAGGTGAGCATGGCCCCGGGCGTGGAGCCCTTCGTGCTCACGCCGAAGGAGGAGAACACCCGCGTTCAGAAGATCGCGAAGAAGGAGCGCAGCGCCGTCGTCGACGGCAAGCCCGTCTCCAAGCTCAAGCAGTTCACTGTGCGCGACGCCATCTTCGAGCCCATCATGGACAAGTACTATGAGGACCCGACCCTGATCTCCTACGGCGAGGACGTGCGCGAGTGGGGCGGCGCTTTCGGCGTGTACCAGAGCATGAGCGACTCCATCCCCTTCAACCGCCTCTTCAACTCCCCGATCTCCGAGGCCTGCATCGTCGCGAGCGCCGTCGGCTACGGCATGTGCGGCGGCCGCAGCGTGCCCGAGCTCATGTACTGCGACTTCCTCGGCCGCGCCGGCGACGAGGTCTTCAACCAGATGGCCAAGTGGCAGGCGATGTCCGCCGGCCAGCTGAAGCTCCCGATGGTCCTGCGCATCTCCGTCGGCCGCAAGTACGGCGCGCAGCACTCCCAGGACTGGACGGCCCTGCCGGCACACGTGCCCGGACTGAAGGTCGTGTTCCCCGTGACGCCGTATGACGCCAAGGGCATGATGGAAGCCGCGCTCAACGGCACCGACCCCGTCATCTTCCTCGAGAGCCAGCCGCTCTATGAGAAGGGCGAGGAGTTCCACCTCGAGGGCGTGCCCACCGAGCGCTACGAGATCCCCCTGGGCGAGCCCGACATCAAGCGCGAGGGCAAGGACATCACGATCCTCACGATCGGTCCGACGCTCTACAAGGCGATCAAGGCCGCCGATATCCTCAAGGAGCAGTTCGGTCTCGAGGCCGAGGTCATCGACGCGCGCAGCGTGGTGCCCTTCAACTATGAGAAGGTCATCGAGTCCGTGAAGAAGACCGGCAAGATCATCCTGGCCTCCGACGCCTGCACCCGCGGCAGCATCACCAACGACATGGCCACCCACATCAACAACCTCTGCTTCGACGACCTCGACGCCCCCGCCGTGGTCCTCGGCGCGAAGAACTGGATCACGCCCTGCCCCGAGATGGAGGAGCACTTCTTCCCGAACGAGTGGTGGTTCATCGACGCGATCCACGAGAAGATCATGCCGCTGCCCGGCTACACCCCCAAGACCAACTTCACCCGCCAGGAGGAGCTCCGGCTCGAGAAGTACGGCCTGTAAGCCCTGAAAGGTCCCGTCTCCCCGGCGAGAGCCGGGGAGACGATCCTGAAATATTTTCAATCCATTTTCGTCCACTATTTTTCAAGGAGGATATTACCCATGGATGCTGAAGCTTATGTCAAGGAACTGGTAGCACGCGCCCGCAAGGCCCAGGAAGTCGCCGAGGGCTTTACCCAGGAGCAGGTCGACGCGATGGCCAAGGCCATGGCGAAGACGATCTTCGACCACGCCGAGGAGCTCTCCCGCCTGTGCGTCGACGAGACCCGCATGGGCGTTTATGAGGACAAGGTCAACAAGTGCAAGGGCAAGGCCCGCGTGATCTGGTCCGACGTCAAGGGCAAGAAGACCGTCGGCATCATCAAGGAGATGCCCGAGCTCGGCCTCATCGAGGTCGCGAAGCCCATGGGCGTCGTCGGCGCTGTCACCCCCACCACCAACCCCGTCGTGACCCCGATGTGCAACGCGATGTTCTGCATCAAGGGCCGCAACGCGATCATCGTCTGCCCGCATCCCCGCGCCAAGAAGTGCACCGCGCTCGCCTGCAAGTACATGCAGGAGGAGATCGTGAAGCTCGGCGCGCCCGCCGATCTGTTCCTCTGCGTTGAGGAGCCCACGATGGAGATCTCCCAGCAGATCATGCGTCAGTGCGACGTGTGCATCTCCACCGGCGGCGGCGGCATGGTCAAGGCCGCGTATTCTTCCGGCAAGCCCGCCTTCGGCGTCGGCGCCGGCAACGTGCAGTGCATCATCGACGACGATGTCGACCTGAACGAAGCGGTGCCCAAGATCATCGCCGGCCGTATGTTCGATAACGGCATCATCTGCTCCGGCGAGCAGACTGCGATCACCCCCGCCGCGAAGTACGACGAGATGGTCAAGACCTTCAAGGCCAACGGCGCTTACTATGTCGAGAAGCCCGAGGAGATCGACGCCCTGCGCAACACGATCTTCCCCGACGGCCGCATGAACAAGGACTGCGTCGGCCAGAGCGCCGTCAAGGTCGCCGAGATGGCCGGCATCAAGGTGCCCGCCGACACCAAGGTCCTGCTGATCAAGACCGAGAAGTGCGGCCACGACGAGCCCTTCGCCAACGAGAAGATGTGCCCGGCCATCGCCGCCTACAGCTATGACTCCTGGGAGCAGGCCGTTGCGATCGCCAACGCGAACCTCAACGTCAACGGCAAGGGCCACAGCGTGTGCATCCACTCCAACAACGATGAGCACATCAAGTATGCCGCGGAGATCCTGCCCGTGTCCCGCTTCCTGATCAACCAGATCTGCGCGACGAACAACGGCGGCAGCTTCTTCAACTCCCTCTCCGCCACCACCACCCTCGGCTGCGGCAGCTGGGGCAACAACTCCATCAGCGAGAACCTGAGCTGGAAGCACCTGATCAACGTCTCCCGCATCGCCAAGGTCCGTCCGGGCAGCTACATGCCCACCGACGAGGAGATCTGGGCCTGATCATCGCTTCAAACCGATGACAATTACACCCCGCCGCGCCGCTTTCGCGCGGCGGGGTGAAGGAGTTTTATACCATGAAGATTGAACTTGGCTTCGGCAGCGGCGTGCAGGCCGTCGAGATCCCCGATAAGAACCTCGCGGGCGTCCTGACCCCGAACCCGGTCGACTATGCGCTGACCGGTGCCGACGAGGTCGCCCGCGCGCTCGCGGAGCCGATCGGCACGCCGCGCCTGAAGGAGATCGTGAAGCCGGGCGAGAAGATCGCGATCGTCACAAGCGACATCACCCGCCCGATGCCGACCTATACGGTCATGCCGCTGCTTCTGGACGAGCTTTACGCCGCGGGCGTCAAAAAAGAGGACATCACGCTCGTCTTCGCGCTCGGCAGCCACCGTCCCCACACCGAAGAGGAGCGCCGCCACCTCGCCGGCGACCGCGCGTTTGAAGAGATCAAATGCGTCGACGGCGACCGCTCCGACGTCGTCCGCGTCGGCGTGACGAGCCGCGGCACCCCGGTCGACATCGTGCGCACGGTCGCTGAGGCCGACCGACGGATCCTCCTCGGCAACATCGAGTTCCACTACTTTGCGGGCTACTCCGGCGGCGCCAAGGCGATCATGCCCGGCGTCTCCACGCCCGAGGCGATCCAGTCCAACCACTCCCGCATGGTCGAGGAGGCCGCGCACGCCGGCAGGATCGCCGGCAACCCCGTGCGCGAGGACATCGAAGAGGCCGCCGCGATGGTCGGCGCCGACTTCATTTTGAACGTCGTGCTCGACGAGCACAAGCGCATCGTGAAGGCCGTGGCCGGCGACATGACGCTCGCCCACCGCGAGGGCTGCCGCTTCCTCGATCAGCTCTATGTGAAGAAGATCCCCGAGCGGGCCGACATCGTGCTCGTCTCGCAGGGCGGCGCGCCGAAGGACCTGAACCTCTATCAGACGCAGAAGGCGCTCGACAACGCCAAGCACGCGGTCAAAAAGGGCGGCATCGTGATCCTCGTCGGCTCCTGCCGCGAGGGGCTCGGCAACGCCCGCTTCGAGGAGTGGATGACGAAGTCCGCCTCTCCCGAGGCGATGATCACGCGCATCCGCTCCGACTTCCAGCTCGGCGGACACAAGGCTGCCGCGATCGCGATGGTGCTCCAGAACGCCGAGATCTATCTTGTGAGCGAGATGGAGCCGGAGTTCGTGCGCAGCATGTTCTTCACGCCGTACCAGAGCGCGCAGACCGCGCTCGACGACGCCTTCAAAAAGCTCGGCGCAGACGCGAGCGTCATCGTGATGCCCTACGGCGGCTCGACGCTTCCCCAGGAAATGAACTAACGACGAAAGACGAAAGGATCAACAACGTATGGATTACGCAAAGGAATCTCTCCGCCTCCACGGCGAGTGGAAGGGCAAGATCGAGGTCGTGGCGACCGTTCCGACCGACAGCAAGGACGATCTGTCTCTCGCCTACACCCCCGGCGTCGCCCAGCCCTGCCTCGAGATCCAGAAGGATATCAACAAGAGCTATGAGCTGACCCGCCGCCACAACCTCTGCGCCGTCATCACCGACGGCTCCGCCGTTCTGGGCCTCGGCGACATCGGCCCCGAGGCCGGCATGCCGGTCATGGAGGGCAAGTGCGTGCTCTTCAAGAACTTCGGCGGCGTCGACGCCTTCCCTCTGTGCGTGAAGACGAAGGACGTCGATGAGTTCGTCAACGCCGTGTACCTGATCTCCGGCTCCTTCGGCGGCATCAACCTCGAGGACATCGCGGCGCCCCGCTGCTTCGAGATCGAGAAGAAGCTCAAGGAGAAGTGCGATATCCCCATCTTCCACGACGACCAGCACGGCACCGCTGTCATCACGCTCGCCGGACTCACCAACGCCCTGAAGGTCGTGGGCAAGAAGCTCTCCGAGGTCAAGATCGCGGTCAACGGCGCCGGCGCCGCGGCCATCGCGATCACGAAGCTGCTGATCTCCGCGGGCGCGAAGAACGTGACGCTCTGCGACCGCACCGGCGCGATCTACAAGGGCCGCGAGGCGGGCATGAACTGGATCAAGGAAGAGATCGCCGAGATCACGAACCCCGAGGGGCTCCACGGCAAGCTCGCCGACATCGTCAAGGGCGCCGACGTGTTCATCGGTGTCTCCGCGCCCGGCTCCCTCACGCAGGACATGGTCCGCACGATGAACTCCGACGCGATCATCTTCGCCTGCGCGAACCCGACGCCCGAGATCTTCCCCGAGGACGCGAAGGCCGCCGGCGCGCGCATCGTCTCCACCGGCCGCAGCGACTACCCGAACCAGATCAACAACGTTCTGGCCTTCCCGGGCATCTTCCGCGGCGTGTTCGACGTCCGCGCGAGCGACATCAACGAGGAGATGAAGGTCGCGGCCGCGCACGCGCTGGCCGAGCTGATCTCCGACGACGAGCTCAACGAGGACTACATCATCCCGCAGGCCTTCGATCCCCGTGTGGGTCCGGCCGTGGCCAAGGCCGTTGCCGAGGCCGCAAGGAAAAGCGGCGTCGCGCGGATCTGAGCCAAAATTCAACGGAATCAACAGCCGGAGGGACGGTCCCGCCGGAACCGTCCCTCTGTTCGTTGTTGACGCATACTGTTCCGACACGCAAAAACAAAGGCCCCCCGAAGCTTCTGTGCTCCGGGGGGTTCCTGCTGGAACAGCGGGGATGGTTCTTGTGTAACCGTCCCCGCTGTCTGTCAGTGCTTGAGCCCCAGCAGCGCTCTGGCCTCCGCGGGCGTCATCGGCTCGACGCCGTGCGCGCGCATTTGCGCCACGGCCTCGCGCACGAGCGCGGCGTTCGTTTCGGCCCGCCGTCCGGGAGCCAGATAGGGCGAATCCTCCAGCCCGACGCGAAGCGCGCTCGCGCCCTGGTCGAGGGCCGTTCCCATGAGCTCCCAGTCCTGCCGCCCGGCCTGCACGAGCCCCCAGAGGTAATGCCCTTCGGGGAAGACCTCCCCGCAGGCGGTCACCATGTGTTTAAGTGCGCTCTCGCACGCGGGCATGGCGCCCCGGAAGCCGGTCACGAGGCAGAGCATCAGCGGCCTTGCGAAGTGAAACGCGTCGTCGAGCTCCTGCATCGTATAGATGTGCCCGATCTCAAAGAGCTCCGCGTCCGGATGGCGGCCCTGTTCCATCGTGATCTCAACACAGCGGCGCACGTCGTCGATCTGGTTGATGTAGGGGGTCGTGCCGAGGTTGACC
>CAMNAE010000058.1 GCA_946530565.1 uncultured Oscillibacter sp. | reverse complement strand
CGATCTTGTACATGTTGGGGATCATCAGCAGCAGGCCCTGAGAGGCGGTGTAGGTCGTGGTCAGGGCGCCGGCGGCGAGAGAGCCGTGCACGGTGCCGGACGCGCCGGCCTCGGACTGCATTTCGCAGACCTTCACGGTGGTTCCGAAGATGTTTTTCTGACCCGCGGCGGACCACTGGTCCACGAGGTCAGCCATGGGCGACGACGGAGTGATCGGGTAAATGCCCGCCACCTCGGTAAACGCATAGCTGACATACGCAGCGGCGTTGTTGCCGTCCATGGACTTGAACTTTCTTGCCATATTCTTACCTCCTGTTTTCATGGGCTGCCCACCACGGCAGCCAAACATGCAAAGGCGGCGTTTCCCCTTCACCGCTTCAGCATCCGGTATTATATCACGTTGCCTCTCACTTGGCAATGCTTAATTGATATTTTTTTCACATATTTTTCTTTCAGCCCTTCTCCCTGTCCCCCGGCGCTCCCGGCAGGAGCGAAGGCGGCGCGGCGGGGCCACCTCGTCTTTTTTCGCAGGAATTGCGCTTTGCATCCGGATGTGCTACAATCATCTGCGCACATCCCGGGTCCGGGATCTGCCATTCTACCAACTGTAAGGGGGATTCCTGTCTATGATCCATAATCACCTTTTAAAGTGCTGCTCCTCGCTGCTCGCGCTGGCGCTTGTCTGCTCTCTTGCAGGCTGCGGTGCGTCGAGCCGCGCGCCCGCGCAGCCCTCTGCCCCGGCTCCCGCGGAAGAGCCCGCCGCCGCGCCTGCCGACGAAACGCCGGAGGCGACCGACGAGGGCGCCACGGAGATGACCTACATGAGCCCGGACGGCTGGCAGATCCGCTATAACGCGAAGACCGCCGAGGCGATCGAGGTCGACGCGCACACGGCGCAGTTCGTGCTCACCGAGCGCTCCGCGGGCGCGAATATGCTCACGGTCAGCGTTTTAAGCGATGTCGAGCCCGAAGAGGCGCTCTATATCGTCACCTCCACCTGGGGCGAACCCGACGAGATCGAGCGCCGCGAGGCCTTCCTCCCCGGCACGACGGATAAATGGGGCTACGGGCGTAGCTACACCGACCCCGAGGGCAGCTGTACGCAGACGGCGATCGCCGGCGAGTATAACGGCGGCGTGCTGCTCTTTGAGCTCGTCTCCCACCTGACCGGCGACGACGCGATCGACTTCCCGGTCAGCGACACGCTCGCTGAGATCCTGGACTCCGTCACCTATACGGACTTCGCCCCGCAGCAGCAGTACGCTTACGTCCCCGGCGTCTATTCGCGCCAGCAGGAGAACGGCGAGTTCATCTCCGTCGAGCTGCGCGCCGATCACAGCGGCACGCTCAACATCCACGAGAGCACCGAGATCACCTGGGGCAGCACCGAGCTCACGACGGACAGCGGCGTCAAGTACGCCTATACCGTCGAGGGCGATACGCTGTATCTTGAAGACGGCGGCGAGTGGCTGGACTTCGAGCGCGAGAAGATGCCTGAAGACGCCTATGTGATGAAGACCGACTTCACGGGCTGCGACACCTTCACCCAGATCGTCGACCGCCTCGCCCCCGGCAGCGGCTACGCCAACGTGACGCTGGACGGGACCGACGTCCTGCTCGTTGCCCCGGATGTCTACGCCCTTGACGGCGAGGAGCCCTTTGCCACGGAGGCGGAGCTCTTCATCTACGAAAACGGCTTCCCCGCGTTCCTTGGCCATGTTGCCTCAGGCGGCACTGCAAACCCGCTGATGCTCAGCGGCGGCAAGCTCTATACGGCCGGCCACCACTTCGTCGAAAGCGCCACCTTGTCGGGCGGCACGAGCCTTCTGACGCTGCGTGTCAGCGAGACCTTCGACGCCGACGGCAATGTCCGCTACAGCGCTGAGAGCAGCGATGGGACCGGCAGCGTCAGCGAGGACGCGACGCTCTTTGAAGAGCTCTGGAGCGCCTACGGCGAGAGCGAGATCATCGTCTTCAACGAGGTTAAGTGACCGCTTTTCTGTCCGCTGCAGAGAACAAAACAGATAAGACCGGCGAGCCTGATCACGGAAAGGCCCGCCGGTCTTCTGCGTATCACATTTTTTTCGGAGCGGCGCCGCATTTTCGTATCCTTTTGACATTGACAAGTGCCGGCCCGAGGTGTTACCTTTATGCTGTATTTTTGTATTTGCAATCGCGGCACGGCCGCAGTCGCAAGGAGGAATCCCCATGAGTACTTCCGCACGTCTCCCTGAGCTCTTCGGCAGCATGGTCTTCAACGAGGCGACCATGAAGGAGCGGCTCTCCTCCCCCGCCTTCAAGGCCTGGAAAAAGAGTGTGACCGACGGCACGAGCCTCGACTCCTACACGGCCGGCGAGATCGCCGAGGCCATGAAGCAGTGGGCCGTGGAGCACGGCGCCACGCACTATACGCACTGGTTCCAGCCGATGACCGGCGTCACCGCCGAAAAGCACGACAGCTTCATCACCCCCGCCGAGGGCGGCAAGGTGATCATGGAGTTCTCGGGCAAGGAGCTCGTGCGCGGCGAGCCGGACGCCTCCTCCTTCCCCTCCGGCGGCCTGCGCGCGACCTTTGAGGCGCGCGGCTACACGGCCTGGGACCCGACCTCCCCCGCCTTCATCAAAGAGGGGTCGCTGTGCATCCCGACGGTCTTCTTTTCCTACTCCGGCCACGCGCTCGATAAAAAGACGCCGCTTCTGAAGAGCATGGACGCGGTCTCGAAGCAGGCGCTCAGGATCCTGCGCCTCTTCGGCGACACGACGACGCGCCGCGTGATCCCGCAGGTCGGCGCCGAGCAGGAATACTTCCTGATCGACAAAAAGCTCTTCAACGAGCGCCGCGACCTCAGATACGCCGGGCGCACGCTCTTCGGTGCGAAGCCGCCGCGCGGTCAGGAGCTCGAGGACCACTACTTCGGCGCGATCAAGCCGCGCGTGGCCGCGTACATGAAGGATCTCGACGAGACGCTCTGGGCGCTCGGCGTGCTCTCCAAGACGAAGCACAACGAGGTCGCGCCCTCCCAGCACGAGATGGCGCCGATCTTCTCGGACGCGAACACCGCCTGCGACACGAACCAGCTCGCGATGGAGCTCATGAAGAAGGTCGCCGACCGGCACGACCTCGTCTGCCTCCTGCACGAGAAGCCCTTTGCCGGCGTCAACGGCTCCGGCAAGCACGACAACTGGTCGCTCGGCACCGACACGGGCGTGAACCTCTTCAAGCCCGGCAAGACCCCGAGCCAGAACGCGCAGTTCCTGCTCTTCCTCGCCGCCTTCATCAAGGGCGTCGACGAGTACGCCGACTTCCTGCGCGCGACCGTCGCCTTCCCCGGCAACGACCACCGCCTGGGCGCGCAGGAGGCGCCGCCGGCCGTCGTGTCGATCTTCCTGGGCGACGAGCTCGAGGCCGTCGTCGAGGCGATCATCTCCGGCACGGTCTACCGCGACGCGGGCAAGCAGACGCTCAAGATCGGCGTCGACGTCCTCCCCGCGATCCCGCAGGACAACACCGACCGCAACCGCACCTCGCCGATGGCCTTCACCGGCAACAAGTTCGAGTTCCGCATGCTCGGCTCCTCGCAGTCGGTCTCCGGCCCGAACATCGCGCTCAACACGATCATGGCCGAGGAGCTCGAGCAGTTCGCCGACATCCTCGAAAAGAGCACGGACTTCGCAAACGACTTGAACGCGCTGATCCGCCGCACGCTCATGGAGCACAAGCGCGTGATCTTCAACGGCAACGGCTACGACGACGCCTGGATCCGCGAGGCCGAATCGCGCGGACTGCCGAACCTCACCTCAACGGCCGACGCGCTCGACATCTACACGGCGCCGAAGAACGTCGCGCTCTTCCAGAAGCACGGCATCTACACGCAGGCCGAGATGGACGCCCGCGCCGCGATCCACAAGGAGAATTACCGCGCGGTCATCGGCATCGAGGCAAAGACGATGGTCGACATGATCCGCCGCGACATACTGCCCGCCGTCTCCGCCTACGCGGGCGCGCTGACCGAGCGCCACGCCGGCAAGGAGAGCCTGGGCGCCGCGAGCCGCTATGAGCGCGAGACCGTGAAGAAGCTCGCAGCCCTCGAAGATCAGCTCTACGCCGCCTGCGAAAAGCTCGAAGCGGACCTTGCCGCCGTACCCGCAGACGCCGAGCGCGCGATGCACTTCAGCCACGACATGCTGATCCCCGACATGAACGCCGCAAGAGCCGCGGCCGACGCGCTCGAGGAGATCACCGACCGCAGCTTCTGGCCCTTCCCGACCTACGAGGACCTGCTCTTCTCGGTGTAAACGAAGCCTTTTATCTCAAGACACAAGCCGCCTCCGGAGACTTCCTCCGGAGGCGGCTTTTTTGAGATCGAACAGATAAAAGCGTTTGTCAACCACGCCGGCGCCTGCGGCACCGGCTCGGAATGACCGCGTGTGTTTCAACGAGGGCGCTTTCAGCGCAGAGCAGGATCTGCGAGCCCCGCGGCCTCGTACAAGAGCGCGTTGACGATCGCGGCGGCGACGGAGCTGCCGCCCTTTCTTCCAAACGCGGCGATGCAGGGGACGCCGGCCGTTTCGCAGGCCGCGAACACGCGCTCCTTGGCCTCGACGACGTTCACAAAGCCGACCGGCACCGCGATCACGAGCGCCGGGCGACGGCCGCCTTCGATCGCGCCCGCGATCGCAAAGAGCGCGGTCGGCGCGTTGCCGACGGCGAAGATCGGGGCTGCATGATCACGAAAGGCGTGCTCCATCGAGACCGCCGCACGGGTGGTCTCCCGCGTTTTCGCCTCGGAGGCGACGGCCGCGTCCGCCATGTAACAGCGCTTTTCGGCGCCGAGCAGCTCAAGCGCGCGGCGGCTCAGCCCGGCGAGCGCCATGTTCGTATCCGTCACGACGATCCCGCCGCGAAGGGCCGCGATGCCGGCGCGCACCGCGCCGGGGGTGAAGCGCAGAGACGCCGCGTAGTCGAAGTCCGCCGTCGCGTGGATGACGCGCTTGATGACCGCGGCGTTCTCCGCGGGCAGCGTGATCTCCCGCGCTCCCAGCTCCTGCGCGATGATCTCCATGCTCCGCCGCTCGATCTCGGCCGGTCTCATATGCCCGTCCCCCCTTCGATGATGCGATAGACGGCGTCCATATCGAGCGCGTTCCGGACGCCCGCAGCGAGCAGGTCATACTGCCGCTCCCGGTATTGCTCCGCCGTCTCGGGTTTTTCCGCGCCCGGCGCGATGCCCCGGCGCGCACAGAGCCAGTTTTCCAGCGCCGCGGCAGCCTCCGGCTCGTCAAAGAGCCCGTGGAGATAGGTCCCGCAGACATTCCCCCGCAGCGCCCCGTCGGTTTCGCCGCCGCTGAGCGCGACAAGCGGCGTTTCTGCTTCGGAAGACGCGCCCATGTGGATCTCGTAGCCCGCCACGCGCGCGCCCGCCATCGGCCCTGACGCGATGCGCCCCGTGACCTGACGGAGGCGCTTTTCCTTTTCAAAGCGGGTCTTCACTTTCAGCAGCCCGAGCCCGCGGACGCGCTCCGGCGCGCCCTCAACGCCCTCCGGGTCCTCGATCGACTCCGAGAGCATCTGATAGCCGCCGCAGATACCGAGGACCGGCACGCCGCGGCTCGCAAGCTTTAAAATCGCCGCCTCAAGCCCGCTGCCGCGCAGCCACCTGAGATCCGCGATCGTGCTCTTCGTGCCGGGCAGGATCACAAGATCCGGCGTCCCCAGCTCCCGGGGCCGCGTCACAAAGCGCACGCCGAGCCGTTCGCGCCGCTCGAGCGGGGCAAAGTCCGTGAAATTCGAGATCCGCGGCAGGCGCACGACCGCGATATCGATGAGCTTGTGTTTTTCCCGCCGCGAAAGCGCCGGCGCGAGGGAATCCTCCTCGTCGATGTCGACGTCGAGCCATTTTACCGTGCCGAGCACGGGGATCCCGGTCAGCGCTTCGATCTGCTTCAGGCCCGGCGCGAGCAAAGCCGCGTCGCCGCGGAACCTGTTGATGATGAGCCCCTTCACGCGCGCGCGCTCCCCGGGGCTGAGCAGCGCGACGGTGCCGTAGAGCTGCGCGAAGACGCCCCCGCGGTCGATGTCCCCCACGAGGAGCACCGGCGCGTCAACGGCCGAAGCAAGGCCCATATTCACGATGTCGTCGGCCCTTAAGTTGATCTCGGCCGGGCTCCCGGCGCCCTCGATCACGATGATGTCGTATTCTTCGGCGAGGCTCCGGTAGGCGCGGAGCACCTCGGGCAGCAGCTCCCGCTTTTTCTGAAAATACGCCCGCGCGGGCATCTGGCCGAGCACGCGGCCGTTCAGTATCACCTGGGAGCCCGTGTCGCTCGAGGGCTTCAGGAGGATCGGGTTCATGCGCACATCCGGCGCGATGCCCGCCGCCTCCGCCTGCATCGCCTGCGCGCGGCCCATCTCAAGGCCGTCCGCGGTCACGAAGCTGTTCAGGGCCATGTTCTGGCTTTTAAAGGGCGCGGCGCGCTTTCCGTCCTGACGCAGGATGCGGCAGAGCGCCGCCGCGAGCAGGCTCTTGCCGACACCGGACATCGTGCCCTGGATCATGATGCACTTAGCGGCCATACATCAGCACCTCCCCCAGGTCCGCGATCAGGCGGTCGTTTTCCTCGCGCGTGCGCAGGCACACGCGATAGCAGCGCTCATCAAGCCCCCTGAAATTCCCGCAGGGGCGGATCGCGATGCCCTTTTTCAGCAGCTTCTCCGCAAGGCCCTTCGGGCCGCGGAACAGCAGAAAGTTCGCCTCCCCGGGGATGACCTCGAGCCCGAGAGATAAGAGCGCGCGGTACACGCGCGGCCGCTCAGAGGCGATCAGCGCGCGGACTCGGTTTACATAATCTTTTTCTTTCAGAGCCGCGAGCCCGGCCGCCTGGGCGACGCCCGATACGCTCCAGGGCGGGCCCGAGATGCGCATGCGCGCAAGGAGCGCCGTGTCGCTCGAGAGCGCACAGCCCAGCCGCAGCCCGGCCATGCCATAGAGCTTCGTGAAGGCGCGCAGGATCACGAGCTCCGGATATTTCGCAAGCTCCCGCAGGAGCGTCAGCGCCCCGGGGTCGTCGGTAAAGGGCACGAAGCACTCATCGACGACGAGGCGGCAGTGTCGATCGCGGCAAAGGCGCAGAAGATGCTTCAGCCCGCCGCGCGGAAGAGACAGCCCGGTCGGGTTATTTGGTTGACATAAAAATACAAGCGTCTCTCCCTGCGCGTCTGAGCGCCCGATCAGTGCGCGCAGCTCGTCAAGGCTCTGCGCGGCGCGCTCACGATCTCCCACGCCATTTCGCGCCTCGTTTCTGCTGCGTTCTTCGGGGAACGCGGGCAGGCTGAAAAAGGCGATCTCCCCGCAAAGGCTCGTACGGAGCGCCTTTTCATACTCCGAAAAAGCGGGCGCCGGCAAAAGAGCGCGTTTTGGCCGCTCGGCCAGGCACAGGCGGTAGATGAGCTCCGCCGCGCCGGCGCCGCAGAGGATCCACTCGATCGGCACGCCGTGCTCCTTCGCCAGCGCCGTGCGGAGCGCCCGGCACTCCGGGTCCGGGTAGCGGTCAGCCGTCTCCGCGGCCGCGCGCACGGCAGCAAGTACGCCCTCCGGCACGCCGAGCGGGCTCACATTCGCAGAAAAATCGAGCTCTGCGCCGCACAAAACGCCTCCGTGCTCCAAAGCCGTCCACCTCCCCTTTTTTTGTCCCTCAGACAACCGACAGCCAAAGGCTCCGCGCCGCCGCGCAGAGCGCGAGGCAAAGCGCGGACGCACAGAAAAGCATGCGGCGCGTCTTTAAAATGTCCCCGGGCTCGATCACGCGCTGCTCGTCGCCGAGCCAGGGCTTTTCATGAACCGCACCGAAATAGACGCTCGGGCCGCCGAGACGTACGCCGAGCGCCCCGGCGCAGGCCGACTCCGTCTGCGCGGAGTTCGGGCTCGGGTGCTTTCGCCGGTCGCGCAGAAATACGCGAAGCGCGCCGCGTCCGTCAAAGTCGCAGAGCTGCGCCGCGGTGATCCATAAAAGCGCCGCTAGGCGCGCCGGAAGGAAATTGACCGCGTCGTCGAGGCGCGCCGGCACGCGGCCGAAGTTTACATAACGCTCGTTTTTGTAGCCGAGCATGCTGTCCATCGTGTTGACGGCCTTGTACATGAGCGCGAGCGGCGC
>CAMNAE010000057.1 GCA_946530565.1 uncultured Oscillibacter sp. | reverse complement strand
GGCAGACGAAAACGCGCAGAGTCTCCGATCCGTTCCGCGCGTCTCTCGTCTTGCCGCTTCGGCATCTGTTCCTGCCGCCCGAAGCCTGCCATCATGATAGGACTTCCCCGCCATCTCCCCAAGTACCCTCTGGGTACTTGGGGAGATGTTCTCATTTCACCGTCCGCTGTTCCGCGGCAGTGCATCAGGCTTCCTTTACACCCGGCCTCTGCCGGCAGTATACACCCTGCGTATCAATATCCCCGAGAACCTTACAGGTTCTCTGGGGATATTGCGCTTCGCCCGCGGCGGCTGGAACTCCATTGCATCACACAGTATAGCACCTGCCGTATGTTTTGGTAAGTGAACCTGCAGTTCAGGTTGCAGCGGGTCGAAACTGCAGGAAATGATCCGTCTGCCTTTCCCGCAGACCGCTCCTGTTTCCCGTTTCCCCCTGCCCGGCGCCGCGGTGAAGCTCGGTCTCTATTCTACGCAGCTCCTGCCAAATCCCCATCTTACTCTGTAAGATGGGGATTTGGAGGCAGCGTTTCCGCCCCGCGGGTGGTTGTTAAAGGATTAACGTCAAATTTTTAACGTCAATCTTTTAACAATTTGCACAAATTACAGGGCCAATTGTGATAGATTTAACAAAATTGTCTTTGTGAAAAAGTTAATCGTTGACGTGGGGCGGAATGGCGGTTATAATGGCATCAGCAGGAAACCCCAAACGGCTTATGCCTGAATTTTATGAAAACGGAGGGTCACTACCATGAAAGATCTTTATGTCGTCAACTGCTGCCGTACCGCCATCGGTTCCTTCGGAGGCTCCCTGAAGGACACGCCCGCTGCCGACCTCGGCGCGATCGTCGTGAAGGAAGTCCTGAACCGCGCTGGTGTGAAGCCGGAGCAGGTTGACGAAGTCATGTTCGGCTGCATCCTCACCGCAGCTCAGGGCCAGAACGTTGCCCGCCAGGTCTCCATTAAGGCCGGCATCCCCTACTCTGTTCCCGCCTACACCGTCGGCATGGTCTGCGGCTCCGGCATGAAGTCCATGATCGAGGCTGCCCGTTCCATCCTCGCCGGCGACGCTGACATCGTTGTCTGCGGCGGTACCGAGAACATGAGCGCGGCTCCCTACGCTGTCCCCACCGGCCGCTACGGCGCCCGCATGGGTCACACCAAGATGATCGACACCATGATCAAGGACGGCCTCTGGGACGCCTTTAACGACTATCACATGGGCACCACCGCCGAGAACATCAACGACGTTTGGGGTATCACCCGCGAGGAGCAGGACGCCTTCGCCGCCGCTTCCCAGCAGAAGACCGAGGCCGCTCAGGCCGCCGGCAAGTTCGACGACGAGATCGTTCCCGTCCCCGTGAAGGTCAAGAAGCAGATCGTTGAGTTCAAGGTCGACGAGTTCCCGAAGAAGGGCGTCACCGCCGAGGGCATCGCCAAGCTGCGCGGCGCGTTCGCTGTGGGTCCCGAGGGCGTTGAGGACGAGATCGTCCACACCTTCGACGTCACCGAGGTCCACGAGGCCGACACGAAGAAGCATGTCCAGCGCGTGACCGCCGCCAACGCCTCCGGCATCAACGACGGCGCTGCCGCTCTCGTGCTCGCCTCCGGCGAGGCTGTCGCGAAGTACGGCCTCAAGCCCATGGCCAAGCTGATCGGCTGGGGCCAGGGCGGCGTCGATCCCAAGATCATGGGTGTCGGCCCCGTGCCCGCTTCCCGTCAGGCCATGGCCAAGGCCGGTGTCACCATCGACGACATCGACCTGATCGAGGCCAACGAGGCCTTCGCCGCTCAGTCCATCGCGGTCGCCCGTGAGCTGCACTTCCCCATCGAGAAGGTCAACGTCAACGGCGGCGCCATCTCCCTGGGCCACCCCGTCGGTGCTTCCGGCGCCCGTATCATCGTCACTCTCTTGCACGAGATGCAGAAGCGCGCCGACGCCAAGAAGGGCCTCGCGACGCTGTGCATCGGCGGCGGCATGGGCGTTGCCACCGTGTTCGAGAAGTGCTGAGCGCTTAACTGAAAACACTGCAAACCCTCTTGCCCCTCCGGCCCGAAAGCCGGAGGGGTTTTCTGTTCCGCGCGACGCTGCTTCCCGGCGCGCGCAAAAAGCCTGTCACCTGAGTGCGCTTTCGCGCCGCTCAGGTGACAGGCTCTTTTATGGCTGGCTGCTGCACGTTTATCTCCGCACAGCAGCCATTATGCTGTTATGTTATTCACTCTTGGCCTCAGCCGGAGCGGCAGGGGCGGCCGCTTCGCCTTTCTTCTCGACCGTGAGGGCATCGCCCGCGGCGTCGAGCACGGCGGTATCGCCCTCCTTGAGCGCACCCTCGAGCATCTTCTCGGCCACGGCGTCCTCAACGCGGCTCTGGATCGCACGGCGCAGCGGACGTGCGCCGTAGCGGGCGTCGAAGCCGACGCGGGCAAGCGTCTCAACGGCAGACTCCGTGCACTCCAGGCCGATGCCCATCTGGCCCATGCGGTCGGCGACCTGCGCGAGCATCCTGCGGGCGACCTCCTGAATGTCGCTCTGGGTGAGCGCGTGGAAGACGATGATGTCGTCGATCCGGTTCAGGAACTCGGGACGGAAGGTCTGGCGCAGCTGCTCGAGCACGGTCTCCTTTGCGCGCTCGAAGGCGGCCTCGCTGCCCTTGTCGGCGCTCTCGGACTCGTCGTTGAAGCCGAGCTTTGAAGCAGACTGCAGCAGGCTCTGCGCGCCGATGTTGCTGGTCATCACGATCACGGTGTTCTTGAAGTCCACCGTGCGGCCCTGGGAGTCGGTGATACGGCCGTCGTCGAGGATCTGCAGCAGGATGTTCCACACGTCTTCGTGCGCCTTTTCGATCTCGTCGAAGAGCACGACGGAGTACGGGTGCCGGCGCACCTTCTCGGTGAGCTGGCCGCCCTCCTCGTGGCCGACATAGCCCGGCGGGGAGCCGATCAGACGGGAGACCGTGTGCCGCTCCATGTACTCGCTCATGTCGATACGGATCATGGCGTTCTCGTCGCCGAACATCGCCTCGGCAAGGGACTTGCACAGCTCGGTCTTGCCGACGCCGGTGGGGCCCAGGAAGAGGAAGGAGCCGATCGGCCGCTTCGGGTCCTTGAGGCCGACACGGCCGCGGCGGATCGCGCGGGCGACGGCCTTGACGGCCTCGTCCTGACCGACGACACGCTTGTGGAGCGTCTCCTCCATTTTCAAAAGGCGCGCGCCCTCGTCCTCGCTCATGCGCTGGACCGGGATGCCGGTCGCCTCGGCGACGACGGCGGCGATGTCCTCGGCCGTCACGGGCCGGTGCTCGCCGCGGCTCGCGCGGCGCTTCTCGCGCGCCTCATTCACCTGCTCGCGGTACTGCTTTTCAAGGTCACGCAGTCTTGCAGCGGCCTCGTAATCCTGCTTTTCGACCGCGGCGTCCTTCTCGCGGCCCATCGCGTTGGCCTTCTCCTCAAGCTCCTTGAGCTCGGGCGAGAGCTCCTCCTGCTCCATGCGCACGCGGGAGGCGGCCTCGTCCATCAGGTCGATGGCCTTGTCGGGCAGGAAGCGGTCGTTGATGTAGCGGGCGGAGAGCCTGACAGCGGCCTCAAGCGCCTCATCGGTGATCGTGAGCTTGTGGTGCTTTTCGTAGCGCTCCCGCAGGCCCTTCAAAATGGCGAGCGCGGACTCCTGATCCGGCTCCGCCACGATGACCGGCTGGAAGCGGCGCTCCAGCGCGGCGTCCTTTTCGATGTACTTGCGGTATTCGTTGAGCGTCGTCGCGCCGACGACACGGAGCTCGCCGCGGCCGAGCGCGGGCTTGATGATGTTCGCGGCATCGACAGCGCCCTCGGCAGCGCCGGCACCCACGATCGTGTGGAGCTCATCGATGAAGAGAATCGCGTCCCCGCCCTCGATGACCTCGTTGATCACGTTTTTGATACGCTCCTCGAACTCGCCGCGGTACTTGGTGCCCGCGACCATGCCCGAGAGGTCAAGCGCCAGAAGGCGCTTGTCCATGAGCTCGTCGGGCACATCGCCCGAGACCATCTTCTGCGCAAGGCCCTCGGCGATGGCGGTCTTGCCGACGCCGGGCTCGCCGATCAGGCAGGGGTTGTTCTTCGACCGGCGCGAGAGGATCTGGATCACACGCGCGATCTCGGTGTCACGCCCGATGACCGGATCCAGCTTGCCGGCGCGCGCGTCGGCGGTCAGGTCACGCGTGAACTCCTCGAGCGCCTTCTTGTCGCCCTTGCCGTCGGCGTTTTTGGACTTTGCACCCACGGCGGACGGCTGGCGCAGCTCGCGGAGCTTCTTTTGCAGCTCGTCGAAGATCTCCTTCGGCGAAACGCCCGCCTGTGCGAGCACGCTCACGGCGTTGTTATTGCCCTCGCGCAGAATGCCGCTGAGGATCTGCTCCGGCGCGATCTGCTGCGCGCCGCCGCGGCTCGCGTCCTGCTGGGCGATCGCGAGCACGCGCTGTACCTTGACCGTGTAGCCGCGCGGCTCCACGCGGCCTCTCACCGTGCGCCGCTCGCTCAGAATCTCGCGCACGAGCTCCTCGGTCACGCCGCAGTCCTCAAGCGCCTCGGCCGCGATGCCGCCGCCGCTCAAAATTCCGAGCAGCAGATGCTCGGTATCCATATATGCCTGCCCGGACTCCGCGGCGGCCTCCTGGGCGCGCTGCAGAAGCTCCAGGGCCTCAGGCGTGAAGTTTCTCTCATCCATGGCAAATGCCTCCTTGTATCCCGCGGCCAGGTCTGACGGTCTGACCGCGGGTTTGTGTTATGAAACCGGGCCGACGGCCCGGGATATTATTCGCTCTGCTCGTTCTCGAGCGTGTGGAGCTCATCGCGGATCTTCGCAGCCTCCTCGAAGTTCTCCTCGCGCACGGCCCGGCGCATCTGACTTCTCAGCGCGTTCAGGCGGCGCATTCTCGCAAAGCGGTTCTCCGGGGCCTTTGCCTCAGCGGGCTGCTCCTCGGTCTTCTGCTCTGTGGCAGGCGCCGCCTGCTCCTTCGGCTGCTCCTGTACGCTGCCGGCGCCCAGTGCGGGCATCCGGGTGAAGAAGTCGTCGAAGAGGTCGTCGAAGCCGCTCCAGGAGAAGAGGGAGCGCTGGGGCTCAAAGAAGTCGTGGAGCAGGTTCCCGCCGAAGGGCTCCGAGAAGAAGCTGTCTTCAAACGGAGAGGAGAAGAAGCCGCCCGAGCGGGCGCCGGTCTTTTTGAGAAGGCCGAGCTTCTCGGCGCACTCCTGGCACAGGTGCTGTTCGCCCTGCTCCTGATGACCGTTGATGTTTCTTGAATAACTGGTATGATACGTCGCTTCGTTCTTGCCGCAATTCGTGCACTTCATGATGAATTCCTCCTAATATATATTACAATGATTTGTCTGTGTTGGTCGGGTGCCTTCTGATCCCGGGGCTCTACACCTGCAGGATCAGGGTCTGCTTTAAGATGTCGGCACGCACCGCGTCCCGCTGCTCCTTCGGCACCTGCGAAAGAGCTTTATCGCTCAGGGCCGCGTGGATCGTGCGCCCCGCCGTCTCTGACAGGGCCTCGCTGTGCACCAGGTTCTGCAAGATCGCCCGGGCCGAGGGGAGATCGATCCGCTCCCCGAGGGAAGAGACCACATGCATCAAAAGCGTCGGCCGGTCGACCCGCACCCGCGTAATGCGAATGTAGCCGTTGCCGCCGCGGCGGCTTTCGACGATGTAGCCCCGCTCCGGTGAGAAGCGTGTGGTCATCACGTAGTTGATCTGGCTTGGCACGCAGTTGAAGCGCTGCGCCAGATCGCTGCGCTGGACCTCCAGCACCCCGTCCTCGCTCTCTTCCAGACTCTGCTGCAGAAAACCCGCAATCAGATCGGAGATGCCCATGGCCTGTCGCCTGCCTTTCGTTTGACGTTTGCTTGACTTTTTGACTTTGACTATCTTTAACCTTTCGGTTGAGCATAGTATAGCACCTTCCCGGAGAATGTCAATAGTTTTTTTGACTTTCTTTGACTTTTATTTTGAAAACAAATTGTGAACGCGCGCAGAGCCGCCGACACAAGCCTCCGACAAGGGCACAAAAGCCCCGCCAGTCGTTAGTCCCAGCAAACCCCTTGTTCAAAAATTCGCAACAAGTTAGTCTTGTAAAACCGCTTTTTTTCGGTTTTTCTTCGATTTTGACCACTTTTTCACAAATTTGTTCTTGCTTTTTTCGAAAGCCGTGTTACAATGGGATCACAAATCTGATGGAGGTGTTTCCAATGGCCTATAAAATCACTTCTGCGTGCGTGAGCTGCGGCTCCTGCGCCGATGTCTGCCCCGCCAGCGCGATCAGCCAGGGTGACGATCAGTATGTGATCGACGCCGGTGCCTGCCTCGACTGCGGTTCCTGCTGCGATTCCTGCCCCAACGGCGCGATCGTTCCCGAGGAATAATTTAAGGCGACAAAAAATACACGGAGCTTCGGCTCCGTGTATTTTTTTATCTTTTCGGCCGCTTCACCGCGCCCAGCCGCGGCTGCGGTCGACGGCTCTGTGCCAGTCTGCAAGGCGCGCCTCCCGCGCATCCGGCGCAAGCGACGGATCAAAGATCCGGTCGACGCTGCGGGCGCGTTGGATCTCTTCAGGTCCGCTCCAAAAGCCCACGGCGAGGCCGGCCAGATACGCCGCGCCCATGGCGGTCGTCTCCACACACGCGGGCCGCTCGACCGGGATGCCCGCAAGGTCTGCCTGCATCTCAAGCAGCAGATCATTGCGGCTCGCTCCGCCGTCCACGCGCAGGCACGAGAGCCTCAAGCCCGCGTCCGCCTCCATCGCCGCAAGCACATCGCAGGTCTGGAAGGCCATCGACTCCAGCGTCGCGCGCACGAGGTGGCTGCGGTTCACGCCGCGGGTGAGGCCGACGATCGTCCCGCGCGCATAGGGGTCCCAGTACGGCGCGCCGAGTCCGGTGAAGGCCGGCACCACGAAGCAGCCGTTCGTATCCGGCACCGCACGCGCAAGCTCCTCCGACTCTGCCGCGCTCCTGATGAGTCCGAGCTCGTCGCGCAGCCACTGGATCGCGGCGCCGGAGACGAAGACCGAGCCCTCGAGCGCATACTTCACTTTTCCGCCGAGGCTCCAGGCGACGGTCGTCACGAGGCCGTTTTTCGAAAAGACCGGTTTTTCGCCCGTGTTCATGAGCAAAAAGCCGCCGGTCCCGTAGGTGTTCTTCACGTCGCCGGGCTCAAAGCAGGTCTGGCCGAAGAGCGCCGACTGCTGATCCCCGGCCGCGCCCGCGATCGGGATCGCCCCGCCGAGATACGCCGGGTCCGTTTCGCCATACACGGCGCTGGAGGGCCGCACCTCAGGCAGCATGCACCGCGGGATGCGAAAGAGCGCCAGGAGCTCATCGTCCCAGGAGAGCGCGCTGATGTTGAAGAGCATCGTGCGGGAGGCGTTCGTCACGTCGGTCACGTGTTTTCTGCCGCCGCTGAGGCGCCAGATCAGCCAGGTCTCCACCGTGCCGAAGAGCAGCTCCCCCGCCTCTGCCCGTGCGCGCGCGCCGGGCACATGGTCCAATATCCACTCAAGCTTCGTCGCCGAGAAATACGCGTCCGGCACAAGGCCGGTCTTGCCGCGGATCGTGTCTGCGAGCCCGTCGCGCGCGAGCTGCTCGCAGCGCGCCGCCGTGCGTCGGCACTGCCATACGATCGCGTTGTAAACGGGCTTTCCGGTCGCCTTCTCCCAGACGATCGTCGTCTCGCGCTGGTTCGTGATGCCGATCGCCGCAATGTCGCGGGCCGCCGCGCCGACGCGCCCCATCGCCTCGACGGCCGCGCCGAGCATCCCCGCCCAGATCTCGTCGGGGTCATGCTCGACCCAGCCGGGCTGCGGGTAATGCTGCGTAAACTCCTTCTGCGCGACCGAGCAGATGTTCCCGCCGCGGTCAAAGAGGATCGCGCGGTTGCTCGTCGTTCCCGCGTCCAGGGCCAGAATGTAATGGCTCATGCCGTCGCTTCCTTTCTCTGTGCCAGCTTTGTCTCGATCCACTCAAGGAGCTCCTCCTGCACCTCTGCGCGGTTCGTCTCATTGAGGAGCTCGTGCCTTGCGCCCTCGTAGAGCTTCACGGTCACGTCCCTGACCCCCGCCTTTTCAAAGAGCGCCGCCGCGCGCCGGACCTCGGCGCCGTAGCCGCCGACCGGATCCTCAGCGCCGCTCACGA
>CAMNAE010000056.1 GCA_946530565.1 uncultured Oscillibacter sp. | reverse complement strand
CCGCCGTCTCCTCGCCCGCGCGCGCCTTGGTGAGCGTAAAGACCGCGCCGGTCAGCGGCCGCGCCGGGCTGCCGTCGTCGAATTTTTTGACCGTGATGTCGGCCGAGTGGACCTTGTTCGTGTAGGTGACGTGGTTGTCGCGGTCCGCGGCGATCGTGCCGGTGACGACCGGGCTCCCGGTTATGAGCGTGCTCTTTTCGACCGCGGAGCCGTTGCGGATCTCCACGAGCGCGTCGACGAAGTCATAGCCCGCCGCGGCGGTCTCGGTGATCGTATAGACCGTGCCGAAGGGGACGTTCGAAATGCTCAGCATCTCGTGCTGGTCGATCTTCAGCGTCGCGTGCACATGTGAATCGCTGTCGTGCACCATCTGGTTGCCGTAGAGCTGGATCGTCTTCGGGACGCCGCCAACGGTCCAGCTGATCTCCTCGGGGCCGACGCTCTCGGCAAAGGTCCCGGCGCAAAGAGCGTCAAACACATTGCCCTGCTCGTCGGTCAACGTCACATGCCCCACGCCGTTCGGCTGCGCCTGGTAGTAATTGAAGTCCTCGTCGTGGTAGAAGAGGCCGTTGATGCCGTACCAGGGCACATGGTCTCCCGCGATCGTGAAGGGCTCGGGCAAGCGCGTCGTCACAAGGTCGATCAGGTACTCGAATTTCGTCTCGTCCGCCGGGTCGGGGACTCCGTTCTTGTCGAGCACACGCTTTTCAAGGTTGATGTAGCCGCGCAGCGTGTTTTCGACCCGGATGCCCGAAAGGCCCTCGGCGTCCTCGGTCATCTCCGTGATCGTGATGCTCATGCCGTCTCTGGTGAACGTGGCGCTCTGCAGCTTTCCGTCGGCGACCATCGGGTGATAGACCGGGGAGACGAAGTCGAATTCGTAGCCGAGGTCGATGCCGCTCTCCTCAATCGTGTAGTCGTGGCCGCTCTCGAGCACATACCAGGTCGTGCCGTTGTAGCTGCCCGAGGGGTAGAGGCTCTTGTCGAGGCCGAGCGCGTCCATGCGCGCCTCGCTGAGCATCAGGCCCGCCGCGAGGGCGAAGCGGTCCGTCCAGAGCGTTCCGATCGTATATTCGCTGTCGTTGTAGTAGACCGTCTCCTCGCTCTCGTCCTCCCACACGTACTTTTGCAGCGTCTCGTCCCAGCCGAGCGTGACGCTCGTGTAGAGCGTGCCGTCCTGATGGATGCTGTAGGTGAGCGAGATCTTATCCTCGCCGCCGAAGAGCAGATGCGCAAGCGTCGCGGGGTCGCGCTCCACGTTCCACTGCTTCTCGATCCGCGAGCGCGTGAACGTCAGCGGCATCGGGTCCGGGGCCGGCGGCTCGGTGTGGTGGATGCCGGAGTACTCGGTGGGCTTGAGCGAATTCTCGTCCGCCTTGTAGTACGTGACCTCCTGCACGGTGTTCGTGAGGACCGAGAAGACGTCGTCGGTGCCGCGGACGATGTTCGGGAAGGCCGCGACGCCCTTTTTGTAGTACAGCAGCGTGCCGCTCTCATCCCGGACGGCCTCTTCCGTCCCGTAGTTCCACTGCTTCTTCCCGTTGTTGAGGTCCGCGACATAGTCGTAGGCCTTCTGCTCCGGCCAGACGACAAAGCTCATCTTGTAGGTGACCTCGTCTTCGAGGAGCCCGAGCGGCGAGAGGTCCCAGTTGAGATCGCCGACCTGGGTCTCGCTGTCGGTTTCAAGCGTCGCGATCGGCATTATATAGGTGCCGGCGTAAGCCCCCGAGGGGACCGTGCACTGATAGACGGTCGCGGTATCCGTCGTCGCGGTGATCGCGCCGCCGCTGCCCGAAAGGCGCGTATATTCGACCGGCCCCGTTGTGCCGGGATAGGTCTCGCCGCCGATCGTAAACGTCGCGTTTCCGGAGGAGTCCACCGTCACGGTGTAGGCGGGCGTCGAGCCCTCGGTCTTGGAGTAGGTGATGCTGCCGAGTGGTGCGCCGACATTGACCTTCAGAGCCGCGGAGGTCGTGTCGAGCGCGATGCCGTCGTGGTAATTGACGCCGGTATGCGCCACGCGCTCAGTGACGACGCTGAGGATGCTCGAAAGCGCCTCAACGAGGCTGTTCGTGTCGCTGGCGTAATAGCTGTGGTCGGTGAGCGTATCGTCATCGTAAGCGTACTGGACGAGGTCGGTGAGATAGCCGTTCTGTCTGTCGGTCTCGTCTCCGAAGGAGAAGATGCCGTAGAGCTCCATCCCGCCGTTGATCACAGCTCGCGCCTCATCCATCGCGCCGAGGTGGCAGCCGCCGCCGTCCACGAAGAACGCCGAACCGCCGAGTGCGCTGGGCTTCCAGTACTGGGAGGGCGCGCCGTCGGTCATCAGGAGCACATAGGTGGGATCCTTGTCGCTCGCTAAGTAGATCGCCTGCGCGCTCGCAAGGCCCTCCGCCCAGTTCGTGCCGCTCGGGCAGCTGAGCGCGTCGACCTCGGCCATAAACGCGCTGTCGCTGCTGGTCCAATACGAAGAGCCAAAGGTATGCGTCGTCGCGCCGTAGTTGAAGTCCACGAGCGCAAGCTCGACCGCGTTCGGCCGGGTCGCGGTGTTCGCGCTGCAGAGCGTTGACAGGAAGCCCGCCAGCGCGCTTCGCGCCTGCATGAAGCGGCTGTCGCTGTGGTTTTTGAAGTCAGTCTCGCCGTACTGCGTATTGGCGTCGTTCACGCTTCTTCGCATCGAGCTCGAGGTGTCGAAGACCACGATCACGTTGACGCCGTTGCTGTGCTCCTTCGGCAGGGACTGCGTCGTCACGCTCAGATCCATCGTATACGTGCCGTCGTCGTTCGGCGTGAGCTTTTTTTCCTTGCCGATCTCGTCGAGGTCTTCGGTCGAAAGCCCGCCAGAGCCGGGCGTGATGCCGGACGCTTCCGGCGTCGGACTGTAGACGAGGTAATAGTCCAGTATGCCGTCCTGCTGGGGCGTGCCGGGGTGGCCGGAGGCGTTGAAATCAGAGATCTGCGGCCGGTAGCCTGCGTTCATCCAGGTGGATCCGGCCTTGTCGTGGTTGGTATAGAAGGCGCGGTACTGAAGTGTGGAACCGTCAAGGCGCAGCTCGTTGCCGATGATCGTATGCGGCTGCTGCGTGTCGGCGCCGTAGTCCGGCTTCTCTGTGATCTCCGGGAAGAGATCCTGCCAGGTCCCCCGGTGCGTATTGCTGAGCGTCAGGCCGTCGGCGGTGAAGTCCTTCAGTTTCAGAATATCCCCGTCTCCAAAGAGCGTGTGGAGATTGCCGGAGTCGATCGTATAAGTGCCGCCGGTGATCGTCTCACCGTTGAATGTGACGGAGTCGATCGGATGACCGTTCTCGTCCACGAAGTGCAGCGTTGCGTAGGTGAGCCCCAGCACGTGGAACCATTCGCCGGGGTTGAGGTTGTTGGTTGCGTTCGACCCGTTGTAAGCGCTGTATCCATTCGCCGTCACATTGGAATGATTGTTGAGCGCGTTATTGCTGCCATCGGTGATGCGGATCTGGTTCGGCCGATTCGCGTTGGTCTGGACGGTGAGCGCCTGCGGCGTGTCAGAGAGCGTCACGCTGCCGGAGCTGATGTTCATGTAGCCGCCCGGGCAGTGGATGTAGTAGCTGCTGCCGCTCTCCCCCACGCGCGTGAACGACCACTCGGTGATCGCCGTGGAGAGATCATTCGCGGTGACCGTGCCGGAGACACCGCTGAGCGTATACGTGACGCCTGCCGCCTGCAGTCTTCCCGCCGTGGAATGCGCGGCGCCCTGCACGGCATTGGAGTTGTCATGGTTCACAAGGGCGCCGGTCGCGCCGTCGAGCACATCGATCAGCGTGGCCTGATAGGCCGCGTCCGTCACAGCGATCGTATAGTTCTGCCCGTTTGCAAGCGTGATCGTCAGCGTCTCCTCGCTTCCAAAGGGCGCAAGGCTGATCAGCACCCACGTGCCGGCCGGGACGGGCAGCGCGTCGATCGCGGCGATCTCCTCCTCGGTCAAAAGCGCGGTATACTGCACCTCAAGCGCCTGCGCCGTCTTCAGCTCTCCGACCGTCGTGTCGGCCTCGGCCCGCCCGACCCAGACGAGCGCGGGATTTGAGAACGTGACCGCCTCGACCTCGCTCAAAAACGCGTCGACGGTCTCGAAGCCGGCGTCCTCCGCAAGGCCCAGCTGCTCCAAAAGCGCGCGAAGACCGATCGCCCCGCCGCCCGGCAGGCTGAAATCATAGTTCCCGGTGTGGAAGTCCACCGTGTAGACGAGCGCGTAGACCGAGAAGGCGTCGGTCTCGAAGATGACCTCGCCGCCCGTGTCCTCGTCCATCAGATAGGCCGTCGGGATCGTATCCATGACCTCGGCCTCGCCCCGCCGGTCGACGTGCACGACGAAGGGCTCCGCGCCATAGCCGATGTGCCCGGAGCGCATGGTGACGCGCAGGGGCTTCAGCGGCTCGACCTCGTCGTCGTTGTCGTCGTAAAAGCTGATGTCGACAGCCTCGATCAGGGCGATCTCGGCGTCGGTCTCGTCGCTGACGGCGTCCGTGACCGCGTCCAGGACCCGCTCCGCGCGGATCTTGCGCACCATCATCGTCACCTCGGACTTGAACGCGCCCGACTCGGCCTCGACAAATACCTCGATGCCGCCGGCCCCGCCGGTGAAGGTCATCGTCGGGTTCTGCACGAGCAGCTCCCGCTCGGGCAGGCGCTCCTCGGGCGCCTCTGGCGTGTCCGCGCCGCCTGCCCACGCGTCCCGTTCCACGGCAAGCCCGGTCGCGGCGTCCTTTTCCGGGATCCGCGCCGCGCCGCACACGGCCGCGAGCTCCTCGCCACGGTAGCTGACCTCACGCACGGAGTCGGCGCTGTTCCCCTCGATCGTTTTGAGTTCCTTGAGGCGGAAATCCTCGTCGAAGGCCGCCTCGCGCGCAAGGCCCACATGCTCGGGCGCGCCGTCGCCGTCGAAGTCGAAGAACACAAGATCGCCGGGGTCCGGGAGCACGTCAGGGCCTTCGGTATAGAGCCCCGCGCGTGAGAGCCTGCTCACCCAGCGGGAGCAGGAGACCTCGGTCGGCATGTCGACGCCGCTATAGTCGATGCACCAGCTCAAAAAGGCCGCGCACCAGTCGCCGTAGGGCACGCCGCAAAAGTCGCCGTAGATCGTGTAGCCCTTCATGGTCCTGCCGTCGGGCTGGACTTCATAGTTCTTTTTGCTTTCGGCATAGCCGATCTGGCTCGACGCCGTGCGCAGAAGGTCCGTGCGCCAGGCGCCCTGCGCCTCCGGCACACGGCCCTGCCAGTAGCTGCCGTCGGTGTCGGCTTCAGGGTTCGAATAGCACGCGAGCGAGTGGATGTGCGCTTCAAAGCCGCAGACGGCGCTTTGTTCATAGCAGCCCTCCGTGTGCGTGTGCGCCTCAAGACCGCAGCGGAGCACGGCCCCGACGCAATCTTCGCCGTGGCTGTGCTCTTCGTATCCGCAGGTCAGTTTTTCTTCCGTGGTATAGCAGTCCGCATCGTGCGTGTGCGCTTCCTGTTCACAGGTGAGCTCGCGAGAGATCTCATAGCACGCGTCTTCATGCGCATGCTCTTCAAGCTCGCAGACAAGGTTTCCCTCTTCATCATAGCAGTCCGGGCCGTGGCTGTGCTCTTCCTCTTCGCAGGTGAGCTCGCGCGTCTCGGTATAACAACCGTCGCCGTGTTCATGCTCTTCCAGCGTGCAGGAGAGCGTCTCGACCGTCTCGCGGCACGCATCCGTGTGCTCGTGCTCTTCAAGGCCGCAGACATAGCCCTCACCATAGCAGGCCTCGCTGTGCTCATGCTCTTCAAGCCCGCAGGCGAGCACCGTTTCAAAGCAGTCCTCTTTGTGTACGTGCTCAACACAGCCGCAGAAGGCCTCCGCCTCCCAGGTGACGGCCGGACGCGTGAGACGCCAGACGGTAACGGCCAGCACAACGCAGCCCAAAAGCGCCGTCACCCGGCGGGCGCGGCGGTCCTGCAGAAGCCGGCGCAGCATGGACTGACCCATGTTTTGCATGCTGGCATTTTTATCAATGGTATATCTTTTAGCCATGGTTTGCCTCCGATCACTCAGGGAAAGCGAAAAGGGACGCGCTCCGGAAAAGCCGGAGGTGATCAGGCGGGCGGTGAATCTCTATGGAAAACTTCGGCCTTTTGGTGTTGTTAGCCCGAATGGGCGAATGATTGTTGCGCGTTTTTGTTGTCAATATTAAACAAATACACTAATATAAACCGTTTTTTCTTGTTTCCAATGCCATCATAACAGATGACCGTCAAAAAAACAGTCATTTTTTAATGTCGCTCTGCGTTTTGCGAAAATTATTCATACGAGCAGAAAATCTGCACTTTTTTACTTGAAATATGCAAAAAAGCACACGCAGTGCGATCCCGCACGCCGCGTGTGCTTTTTGTTCCATAAAGACGCTTCCTGTTTTTCGCCGTCGCCCAAGTGCTGCTTCTGCGGATCCGGCCGATGCGGGGCGTGAACATGCCCCCGCAGGGATCACTCCCTGCGGGGGCGAAGCGAATGATTCGTTAAGCGCGCCGCCGCTTCTTCAGCGCGAAATGCGCGCCGAGGGCGAGGAGCATCGCGCTGCCGCCGAGGAGGGCGAAGGGGTTCGTCCCACGCCCGCCGGTGGAGGGCAGCACGGCGCCGATCTGATCGTTTGCGATCGTGCCGCCGTCGCCGATGTACGTCGCGCCCATGACCTGCGTGCCCTCGCTGCTTAAGTACTTTGCCGGCTGGTAACCCGTGACCGTGCCCTCGGAGACCGTGTAGGTAAAGCCGTCAGGTGCCGTGCCGTACGGGAGGCCGGAGAGGCTGAAGGCATAGCCGCTCGCGGCGTCCGCAGCGGTGACGGTCAGGTGCGGAAGTGTGCTCTCCGTGTCACCCACAGCCGTGATCTCGGTCCCGACCGTGAGGTCGCTGTCGCGGATCGTGTAGGTCGCGTAAGTATCGCTGTCCTGCCGGATCGCGACGGTGATCTCTTCGCCCGCCGGCCAGGGCAGCAGGTTGTGCCCGAGCGCGTCGCGCCAGCGCTTCGTGAACGTGAAGTCCTTCGTGCGCGGCTGCTCGGTATTCGTGATCGTGTAGCCGCTCGCGGCGTCGCCGCTGACGGTGGCCGTGAAGGCGTCGGGCTCGTCAAGCCCGGTCACGCCGGTCTCGACCACGCTGTAGCTAATCAGCTCTTCGCCTGCGTACTCAGGAAGATCGGTGAAGGTGTACGACTGCTGCGCCGCAGTCAGCGTCGCAGAGTGCCCGGTCGGCGTCGGGTCAGCGCCGCCGATGCTTTCATACAGCGTCACCTGCACCTCCACGCCAGCGGGCCAGCCCGTCCCGTCCGCGATCACGCGGGAGGGGTCGGCAAGGCTCCAGGTCTTGGTGACGCGCACGCTCGTCTTTTGCTGGGTGTTCGTGATCGTAAGAGCCGTGCTGCCGTCCGCAAGGCCGCTCTCCTGCCCGGAGTAGGTCGTCACGTAGCCGGTGACCGGCGTCTCGACGAAGTAGTAGCGGTACGGCTTTCCGTACTCGTTGTAGGTGGGAAGGTTCTCAAGGTTCAGGCTCCAGCCGGGGCTGCCGAGGTTGTAGGTGCCGACCTCTTCTTTGTAGGTGTGGACGGTGCCGGCTTTCTCAGAGCATCTAGCGTCGTCCTTTTCGCCGATGCCGGCGAGATAAGTCTCGAGATCGGTCTGCGTCATTCCCGTGCCGGGCGTCCCCTCATTCAGCCGCCGGGCGACGACCTCGATCGACTCCGAGAACAGCCCCGGCGCGGAGGAATTGAGCGTACGGGCGCGGGTGCCTGAGAAAGCCGGCTGGTAGATGAGTCCTTCGCTCGTACCTGCCCAATTGTAGTTGTCGATCGTCACATACAGTTCCAGATCCTGCGTGATGTTGCTGACCGTGATGGTCTCACGTCTTCCGTTCTCGACCCCGTTATTCCATCTGTGCTGAGCTCCGTCTGCGGAGGAATAATGTGTGTAAGTGCTGCCGCCCGCGAGCCCTTCTACCGTATAGGGCTGCACCTGCGTGCTCCGGTTCCAGTCGAACTGGATCGTCATATCGCCGATGCCGGTCCCGCTTCTCGTAGCGATGTTGGTGATCTGTCCCGAATAATCCAAGCCGCCGTTTCCGTTGCCCTTGCAGCGGAAGTAGATCGTGACCGTGTGCGAAAGCGGCAGCGCGGCGATCTCCCGCGTCTCGATATGGCTCGGATCGTG
>CAMNAE010000055.1 GCA_946530565.1 uncultured Oscillibacter sp. | reverse complement strand
GTGATGAAGGAGAAGGAGCGGTCGGCGTAGACGGTGATGACCACGGGGATGATCATGCCGACGTCGTTCTTGGTGCGCTCGTTGAATTCCTTGGTAAACGCGGCGATGTTCACGCCATGCTGGCCCAGAGCGGGGCCGACCGGGGGCGCGGGAGTCGCCTTGCCTGCGGGGATCTGCAGTTTAACGTATCCAGTAATCTTCTGTGCCACGGAGTAGCACCTCCTAAATGATAATGTGGTGACGCGTGTTCGGCGCGTCTTTGGCGGAGCGTTCGCTCCTCCCACGTTGTTGGAAGCTTTTTGAAAGCTTCGTCAGTCCGTAATGACCTCGACCTGGTCGAGTTCCAGATCGACGGGGGTCTCGCGCCCGAACATGGAGACGATCACGCTCACACGGTTCTTGTCGGGTTCGATCTCCTCCACCGTGCCGGTGAAGGACGCCAGCGGGCCGTCCATGATGCGGACGCGGTCGCCGGTGTTGTAATGGACCTCGATCTCGTGCTTTTCCATGCCCATCGCGAGGACTTCCTCTTCGGTCAGGGGGATCGGGCTGTTCGCCGCGCCGACAAAGCCGGTCACGCCGCGGACGTTGCGCACCAGATGCCAGCTCTCGTCGCTCATGATCATCTTCACGAGCACGTAGCCGGGGAAGACCTTGCGCTCCACCTCGCGGGAGACGCCCTGCTCGTTCACCTCGGTCACAGTCTCGACCGGGATCTCGATGCGCAGGATCTGATCTTCCATGTGCCGCCCGGTCACGAATTTTTCGATGCCGGAGCGGACCGCGTTTTCATAGCCCGAATAGGTATGGATCACATACCACTTTGCGCTTTCTGCCATTGTCTGAACCCGATCAGGCGAACACATGCAGGATCATGTTCACGGCGGAGACCGCCACGAAGTCGAAGATCCAGATGCAGGCGCCCAGCACCAGAGAGCTTAAGAGCACCGTGCCGGTGTTCTTTGCAACCGTCTCCTTGCTCGGCCAGACGATCTTTTTCAGTTCGCTTTTCATTTCGCGGAACCATGCGCCGCGGTTTGCCTTTTTCTCTTCAGCCATGTCTTTGCACGCCCTTTCTAAACAGTTAAGCCTTATTTGGTCTCGCTGTGGAGCGTGTGCTTCTTGCAGAAACGGCAATACTTATTGAGCTCAAGCTTGTCCGGAGTGTTCTTCTTGTTCTTCATCGTATTGTAGTTTCTCTGCTTGCATTCGTTGCATCTCAACGTGACTTTCACTCGCATTTGTTCGGCACCTCCTTATAGATTGGGTCTTCCCGGCCTGCCGGGAAAACCGACTGCCTCCCTGCTTATAAAAAGCCGCTTCTTTACGCGCGCAGAAAAGCGAAAAATGCGCGCGAAAAATAAGCCCTTTTTCACAGGTAAAAAGGATTATAGCACCCGGAAAGCCCGGAGTCAATCATTTTTTGCCGGAAAAGCAGAGTTTTTTTCGTGCTTCCGGATACGGTTGCTCAAATCATTCGGATATAAAAGCATGCGGCGGAAAATACTCCGCCGCATGATAGATCTTTGCTCCGGATACGTCCCTCACTCAGTAGATCGCGCAGCCGTTTCTGCCGGCCTCTTTGACCCGGTAGAGCGCGGTGTCCGCGTCTTTATAGATGTCGCCCTGCGGATTTTTGCGATCCGAGAAGGCGACGCCGACGCTCAGCGAGACCGGCGGCAGATCGTCCTTCGGGTGGAGCAGGAGCTCGTTTGCCTGATGGATCTTGTTGAGCACGACCTGCCTGAGCGAGGAGTTGACGCGCGTCATGACGACAGCGAACTCGTCGCCGCCGATGCGGCAGAGGATATCGACCGAGCGGAAGCTGTGCCGCAGGATCTCGGCCACGCGCTTTAAGACCCGGTCGCCCACGGCATGGCCGTAGGTGTCGTTCACGCCCTTGAAGTTGTCGACGTCGATCAGGATGAGCGCGATATGCTCGGTGTCGGCGCTCTCGAGCAAAAAGTCGTAGGCGCCGCGGTTGAAGAGCCCGGTCAGCGGGTCGTGCGAGGCCTCATGGCTGAGCTTCTCCCGGGCCTCCCGGTTCTCTTTGAGGATCTTGTTGTAGATCCGCGTGACGAAGCGCAGCTCCTCCACGCCCGTCGGCCGGATCATCTCCTGATCCTGCATGTGGCTGACCATGTTCGTGAGCGGCTTTCGGATCATCTGTGTGATGATCAGCACGATCGCCAGCACGATCATAAGGAACATGATCGTAAGCGCCGTCTGCAGGTTGACCAAAAGCGCCAGCTGCGCGGTGGACTGCTCGAGCTCCTGGCTCGAGGCGCGGATGAGCGCCTGCGTGCAGAGGCTCACATGCTCGCGGATGCGGTCTTTATAGTGCATGTAGTTGTTGTCGAAGACGAGCGTCTGCGCCTGTTCCTTCTGCTCCTGCGGAGAAAGCGCGAGCTCAGAGGGCGAGAGCGCGACGCTTTTGATCTCGTCCGGCACGACGGTAAGATCGTAGTCCCCGGTCTCGAGCATGAGGCGCATGGCGTGGTTCTCGACCCCGATCAGCTCGTTTGAGAGCGTGAGCGCCGCGTTGAGGCTCGCGAGCGCGCCGCCGTCGCTGCCGCCCATCAGGCTCTCGAGCTTCTCGACCGCCAGATCCCGGCGGCGGGTGACCTCGACCTCTTCGAAGAAGTCGGTGAGGTAGTCGATCTGGCCGGTCACGACGAAGCAGCGCACGCGGTCGGTCAGGTAGTCGGAGCCGGTCTCCATGTCGGTCGCGGCGAGCTGTGCGGCGATATAGCGGTCGCTCGCGCGCTCCATGCGCTGATAGCCCCGTGTCACCGCAACGTCTGCCAGCATCAGCGCCGCCGCGGCGATCAGCGCGACCACGACGAAGAAGATCGAGGCCGTGCGCAGCTGGATCCCCGTGTGCTCTCTGGTCTTTTCCGACTCCGGCAGCGCATGATCCGCGGCCGCAGGTCTCAGCTCCTGTTCGGGCTGACTGCCCGCCTTCCCCTCGGCCTCCCGGTGGTCGGCGCGCGCCTGCTCCATGATCATGCTGAGCTTTTCGCGCCGCTGCCATTCCCGGTACGCTTTTTCCTCGGCCGCCTTTTTCTCTGCCGCGGCGATGTCGGCCTCCTGCCTCTGTAGGATGAAGGGCTCAAATTCCGCTGCCGGCACAGGCTTCGAGAAGAAATAGCCCTGCACCATGTCGCAGCCGAGGAGCTTGAGCGCGTGCAGCTGCTCCTCGGTCTCGACGCCCTCGGCGATCGCGGGGATGTTCAAAAAGTCCGAGATGCCGATGATGACCTCGAGCATGTGCGTGTTGCCGCCCTCGGCAAACGCGGAGCGAATGAACTGCATATCGAGCTTGAGCGCATCGATCGGCAGATTCGAGAGCATATTGAGCGAGGAGTAACCCGTGCCGAAATCGTCCATCTCGATGCGAAAGCCCATATTTCTGAGCTTCTCGGCGCTTTCGACGATCTGCCTGGAGTCCCGCGTATAGGCCGACTCCGTGAGTTCGAGGAGCAGATCCTGACCGCTGAGCCCATGCTCTGCGAGGATCTCTTTCAGGATCTCCGGAAGCTTCGGGTCGTACATATCGATGCGCGAGACATTGACCGAGACCGGCACCGCGTAGGAGAGCCGATCCTTCCACTCACGGATCTGCCGCGCGGCCTCGCGCCAGACGTACTGATCGAGCTTTTGGATCAGGCCGTTGTCCTCGAAGAGCGGAATGAACATGCCGGGCGAGACCATGCCGAGCTCCGGATGCACCCACCTCACAAGCGCCTCGGCGGAGGCGAGCACAGGCGTATCCGGCCGCACGTCGAACTTCGGCTGATAGTAGACCTTGAACTGGTGCTCCGCGAGCGCCGCGGGGAAATCCTCGATCAGCTTTTCGGCGAAGAGCTGCCGCTCATGGAGCTGATCGTCGTAAAAGCCGATCGTCCGGGTGAAGCTGCCCTTCACGGTATCCGCCGCCATCTTGGCGCGGTCAAAGCGCCGCTCGATGACGATGCTCCGATCCGCACGGGAATAGACGCCGACGCGAAGGCGGACACGGTTTTCACCGGCGTCCTCTTCGACAAGCCCCTCAGAGACCTCGCCGATCGCGCTGCGGTAGTCCTCGCGGTGCGGAAGATAGAGAAGGTACGCGTCTGCCTCGCTGCGGCAGGCAAGGCCCCCGGACGCTTCGGCGAGCGCACCGAGCCGCGCGCCGAGCCGTTTGAGCACCTGGTCGCCGTAGGCCCTGCCATAGCGCTCGTTGACCATGCGGAAGTGGTTCACATCCACCATGACCGCGTCCATCTCTGCTTCCGGGTCCATGCGGTCCATCTGCCGGGCGTAGCGGTAGAAATAATCACGGTTATAGAGCCCCGTGAGCGTATCCCGCTCGGTGGAGCGGATGATGTCGCGGTCCTCAGAGAGCTCGATCGCGTGCTGCACACGCGCGCGGATGACCCCGATATCCGGGTAGGGCTTGGGAATGAAGTCGATCGCGCCGAGCTTCAGACTCTCGATCTCAGTGGAGCGCTCCGAAGTCGTGACGATAACTGGAATGCGTGATAGAAGCTGATCGGCGCGCACTGCGGAGAGTACCTCGAGCCCGCTCATGTGCGGCATCAGCACATCGAGCAGCACAAGGGAGAGCTGCTCGGCGTTGGAGCGGATCTTCTCCATTGTCTCGGCGCCGTCGCCGGCGAAGATGAGATCATAGTCCTCCCTGAGGATCTCGCCGAGGATCTCCCGGTTGATGATCTCATCGTCGGCGATCAGGATCATTCGCCTGCGAATGCTGCTTGGAAAGGGTTCATGCTTCACCATGACGCCTCGCTCCTCTCTTCTCTGCGGGTGTCTTTGTCGATTCTGACTAATATCATACCCCAAGCGGATCGCGATTTCAAGAAAAATGTCGCTTGTCGGGAACACATCATCGGTATCACGGACCTGATCTTCAGCTGTCCTTTTCTTCCCGACAAGACCTGCTTCTGATGATATGATCGCGAGCATGTCCACTTGCTTTTCTGTCTTTCATTTATTTATATGATCGGCAATTCTGTATTGCTGCACGCAGGGGGCCGGACCGCAAATACAGAGCGTAAAGTGCAGTTTTTCCTGCATATTTTGCAGGAGATCATTCTTTTTGAATAGGGCTTGCTTTTTGAGTCTCTGCCGCTCTCAAACGAAAAAATGACAAAACGGTGACAGCTTTTTCTGGCATTTTTCCGAATTGACAACACATTCCCAAAGCGCCGCCGCGTTTGACATAAATCCTTGTTTCTCCTCTGCTATACCCCTTGTTATTCACACTTTCCACCGAGTTTTCCACTTTACCCCCCTGAAACCGCCCTTTTTACAGGCAGGGTCTGCCTACGCCCGTGGAAAACTTTGCTATTCCAACACGCCGGTCAGGCATCATCCGTTCATGATCAAGTTGACATAAAACTAATTCTGTTGAATAATTCTATCTCTGTCGACCATCTTTTTGCTTGACCGCACAACGCTGCAAGTTTCTGCCCATCCCCGGCTTTTTTGCAGCTTTTCCTGCATCTATTGCGTAAATTTACGTTTTATGCTATACTCCGCTGTGTTGATTTCGCGGCATCTGCCGCCGCAGGAAAAGGAGCCGATCCCATGTTCAATCCGCTCATGCTCTTGGAGTATAAAAACCGCTTTCTCTCCGCCCATCCGGATGTGATGCCCTTTCTCGCCCGCGCTTCTGCCCGGCCCGTGCCGGCAGGCAGCCAGGTCAGCATCACGCTGCAGCGCCCCGGCGAGGCAGCCGAAACGCTGAGCCTCACCGTGTCTGAGGACGATCAGGCCCTGATCAATGAACTCGTACAGCTCGCGCGCTGAAGCACTCCGGCATAGACGCTGATCGCCGCAAAAAACGCCCCGCACGCCTCCTCCGCAATGGTTCGGAGAAGGTGCGCGGGGCGTTTTTTGTTTTTTTATCTCAGTCGTGGGCCGCCTGCCAGGGGCGCAGCACACCGGAGGCACTCGAGGCCGAGGCGTGGTTTTTGGAGTAGGACTCCGGGCTCATGCCCGTGATGCGGCGGAAGGTGTTGTAGAACGTGCAGTAGTTCTGAAAACCGACCTCCCCCGCGATCTCCGAAAGCGGCGTCCCCTTGCCCATGAGCAGCGTTGCCGTCTCCACGCGCTTTTCGTCGATGTAGAGCTTCAGGGTCGTGTTCGTCATGCTCTTGAAGGTACGCGAGAGATACGTGGGATTGTAGTTGGTCGCCTTTCCGAGCGTCTTCAGGCTCAGATCCTCGCCGATGTGGAGGTTGATGTAGTTGATGAGCTCGCATACGAGGGCATCCTGCCGCGTGAGCGTCGCGCCGTCGCTGTCCGAGAGCAGGAAGTCGTCCTGCAGGTAGGCGAGCATCTGGTGCAGGATCCCGAGCTGAAAGACCATGCGCCCATGCCGCAGCGTGCAGCCCTGGAAGCTGTTGATGAGCTCGATATACTTGTGGATCTCCATCGAGTCCAGATGCAGCACCGGGTAATTGCTGCCGTTGCGGGAGAAGATCTGGATCAGGTTGTCGCTCTTGGTCGAGCAGGACATGACGAAGTGGAACGTGAGCCCGACGCTGAAGCGCATGTGCTTTTCATTGTCGCTGATCTGCCAGACATGCTCGTCCATCAGGTCGCAGCGCACGATATCGCCGAAGCGGATCTCGTAGTCACGGCCGGAGACCGTGTAGATACAGGGCTCCTTGCCCAGGTAGATCACGAACTCATAGAAATCGTGGTAGTGGAACTGCGGGATCTTGTTCGTGCCGCTCTGGTGCAGCTCGGCGTCGAAGCCGAAGCGGTCGGTATTGTTGCTGTAGTGGGTCGCGGTCTCGTTCCGGTCAAGCCGCGCGAAGACATCCTCGCGCATGGTCGTCTCCTCCTTTCCCGGTCGCCTGTTCCCCGCGGGGCCTCCGCCTTGTCTGAGAGGCTCAGGCGTCTGCAAGCGCGGCCTTCAAGAGAGCAAGGCCTGTTTTCGCCGTCTGAGGGCTGATCTCCTTTGCGTCCGGCTCGGCGCTGAGCGTCCCGTCGTAACCGCTTTTTTTGATCGCCGCGGCGCACATGGCGAGCTGCTGTGCGTCCGCCTCAGCAAAGAGCCTGCGCCGGAGCCCTGTCTCCCAGGTGCTCACATGCATGTGCCGCGTGAGGGGCAGATAAGTCGGAAGCGTATCAAGATCCTCTCCCTCCTTGGCCATGTGGTAGAGATCCACCACGAGGCCGAGGTTTCCGATTGCAAGGCGCTGCGCCATTTGAAGCGCGTCCGGCGTCTTTGTAAGATAATTGCACATCTCGTGCTGCACGGCCTCGAGCAGGACCCGGATGCCGCAGCGCTGCGCGACGGAAGCTGTGATCTTCAAAAAGCGCACGCACTCCTCGTCGGCTCTCGCCGCATCGTAGCCCTCGGGGACTCTCCGCGCGGCGGGCGCGCCGATGCCGACGCACTCCGCGCCCAGGATCGCGGCGTTTTCAAAAAGCGTTTCAGCATAAACGCGCGTCGCGCCGTCGTCCGCAGCGGGGCCGACGATCGCGGGCGTGCCCGCGCAGTAGGCGTTGATGCGCCGGCAGGGGATCCCCGCGTCCTTGAGTGCCGCGGCAAGGCGCTCGGCCTCGGCTTTTGAGAGCTTCGCGACCTGAAAGCCGGGGAACTCCACATAGTCATAGCCCGCGTCGCGGGCGAGGGAGAAGCCGTCGAGCGGCACACAGAGTCCGTAAAGCATGCTTAAGCCTCCTGTATGTTTTCAAATAGCAGCGCTGCGTGCGTCAGGGCTGAGCGACGTCGGCCTCGGTAAAGGTAAAGGCCGCGCCCAGCACATGGTCACCGCGCAGGACCGTGACGGCGAGCGTATCGCCGATGTGCATCTGCCGGCGCACGCGCAGAAGGTCGCGCTCTGAGTGCATCGCCTCTCCGTCCAGCGTGAGGAGCAGATCGTCGGTCTTGAGTCCCGCCCGCTCGGCCGCGCCGCCGAGAGCATGCGCCCGCTGACCGGCCCGTTCTACGCGGTGCCCGTCTACCCGAACCAGTACAACACCCAGGGCGGCCCCAAGCGCAACGCCAAGTCGCAGACGCTCGATGCGTTCGGAGAGGTCATCCCCAGGCTCTACACCGTCGGCGAGTGCGGCGCCGGCTACGGCTGGGTCTATAACGGCGGTTGGAACAACTGCGAGGCCATGATCACCGGCCGCTGGGCCGCCGACGACGCGCTGACCCTGGACGACTGGGAGTAGCCCTAAGATCAAGGGGCGGGCCCCATTGTTATATAAGTAATATCATCTGTGGTTTCGGGGAGGCCGTCCGCAAGGGCGGTCTCCCCTTCTAGGTGGCGG
>CAMNAE010000054.1 GCA_946530565.1 uncultured Oscillibacter sp. | reverse complement strand
CCCAGACGGAGCCCGTATATCTCAACAGCGCCATGCTTGCAGCGGAAGCAACGCCCCAGACGCTCCCGGAGGCGCAGGCCAGCAAGACGCTCACGCCGAATCTGAAGGATCCCGAAGACCCTGACAGCTTCGACGGCACCTATACCCTGACGCTGAGCATGGAGGTGCCGAACATCTCAGCGGTCTCGCGCGATCGCGCCAACATCGTGATCATCTACGACAGCTCGAACAGCATGCACTACGACGTGCCGGGCAATGAGTGGATCCGGGACGATGAGCACGGCACCTACTGCGAGGTGAACGGGAAATACTATCAGCTCAACTGCTTCGGAACGGATGTAAGAAAGATCTTCAGTTACATCGACGAAAACGGAGACACACACACCTTCGGCAGCGACCAGAAAAACAGCGGCATCTTCTGCGGCCCCAAGTACCGGCCGAGCAAAACGCGCATGGACGTGGCAGAGGAGCGGGTGAAGGCGCTGGCGGAGGATCTGCTGGGGCAAAACACGGAATCGGATCCGCAGGCGATCGAGCTCGCCTTTGTGGAGTTTGCCTCCGACGTTCAGCAGGTGCAGCAGCCGACGACGGATCTGACAGCATTCAACGGCTGGGTGGATGACTGCCATACCGCGATTGAGCTGACGCAGAACGCGGGCGATCTGCGCGGCGGCACGAACTGGGACGCGGCGCTCCGCGCGGCGAGCGGGCAGACCTGGGATGGCCACAGCGATGTGGTGCGGTTCGATGACGACGACCCGCTCTATATCATCTTCGTCTCCGACGGCAACCCAACCGCACGTACTACGCCGGACGGCCTGAAAGATGGCGATGATCCCACTAACAGCAATGCTGAATACGACGACGGTACGCGTATCGGGGCGAGCGGGCTTTACGGCGATCCGATCCCCGGTGTCTACGGCACCGGCAACTCGGATGAGAAAGGCTATAACTTCGCCCGCGCTGCCGACCAGGCGAGCCGGATCTTAGACGAGGGGACCACGCTCTACAACGTCGGCATCTTCGGCGACGCGACCAGAATGCAGAACCTCCCGAACAGCGGCTACTTTGACGGAACTGATGAGAAAGGCATCAGGGAAGCCTTCCAAAACATCATCAGCCTCGTCACTTCGCGCATGGGCTATACGAGTTTAAAAATGACCGACGGCCTGACGAGCATGACAGGCTGCACGGTCGACGGAAACCCGGACGATTTCACCTATACCGTGACGAAAACAGACGAGCACGGCAACACCGTCGATGTCACGCAGGAGGCGCTCGGCACTGACTTTCCCAAGGCAACCTGGCACGAGGGGGCCACGCCGAATGAGAGCGGGTACCTCACTTGGGATCTGGGCGCAAAGCAGCTGCTGCTCCCGGGCGGCACGTACTCGCTGAGCTTCGTCGTCTGGCCGAGTCAGGAGGCCTATGACCTGGTAGCCGACCTCAACAACGGCGTTCGCACGTACGAAAGCCTGACGGAAACCGAGCGCAGTCAGGTCGAGGGCAAGACGGCGCCCTTCAGCCTGAAGACGAACACACGCGCTGAGGTTACCTACGAGACCGCGAGTGAAATAAAGCATGGCGACAAGCCGGCGGAGATCAAGATCGGCGAGCCGCGCACCGCGCCGCTCACGCCCCCCGACCCCATGCCGCTGACGGATTCAACCGTCTCGGTTCAGAAGGTCTGGAACGACGATCTCGATCCGCAGCAGCTCGAGGACTTCCTGAAGGAGAATCCGTCCTATACTACACGTTTAAGCCTGCTCAAAGATAACGATCCGTATTTGAAAAACCTCTCGATCCCGCCGACGGATCCCCTCTCCCGCGTCTGGCCGGAGGTCGACAGCAGCGGACATGAGGTCGAACACCACATCTCGACCGGACTGATGGTGAGCACGGCGGCCGTGGCAGAGTCCGGGCTGAATGTTGCAGGCTACCCGACCTGCACCGACGGAACGACTGTCTGGTATATTCTGGAGCCGGGCCACAACTATACGTTCACAGAGGCGAACAGCGACTACCACTTCGAGCTTGAGGAAAAGATCTTCCATCCGATGGTCGTCGACGGCGCGCTCAAAAACGTGACCTTCGACGAAAGCGGCACCGTGACCGCAATCGACGACCTCACGACCCTGACCGCGACGAACAGCCTCAAGGGCGGCATCCGGGTGTATAAGCAGCTCTTCGACCGCGATGGCCATGACATCACGGCTGATGGCTGCACGCAGACCTTCACCGTCACCGTGACGATGCAGAACCCGGACGGCACGCCCTATGCGATCTCGGCCGAGGAGGGTGGCTGGCGCCTCAACTACGGGCCGAACAACCCGAACAAGGGGGAACCGGTCTACGACGATCTCGGCGCGCTCGTGAACTACGGCCGCTCTGAGCGCACGGGCATCTCTGGCGGCAGCTTCCAGGCCGAGCTCTATGCGGGCGATTTCATCCAGGTGGCAAACGTCGACCGCGGCGTCACCTACGAGGTGTCCGAGGGCGCGAACCCGACCGGCTTTGAGCTCATCGGGATCGACTATCATGACCACCCGGAGAAGACTGTGAGCTCGAACGAATCGCATCAGGTGTATGTAAAGAACCGGCAGCTCGTGCAATCCTACGACGTGACGATCCTCAAGACCGGGCCGGACGCTGCGACGCCGCTCCCGGGCGCCGTGTTTGACCTGTACGGCGCGAATTATGTGACGGCGGAGGATACCGTGGACCCGGACGCGAAGCCCCTGAAGAGCGCGCTTAGAAGCGGCACTGACGGCCTCATCCCGCTCGGAGAGCTTACAGAAGGTGTCTATTACCTTGTGGAGACCGAGGCGCCCGCGGGCTATATCCCGCTTACGACGCCGGTAAAGATCACCGTGCACGCAGGCGGCGTCAGCTACGACCAGGGCGGCAGCAGCTACTCGCAGAGCGGCCACGGCGTCAGCGGCAGCGCAGCGGAGGGCTTTACGCTCACCGTCGTCAACAGCACGGGCGTCACGCTCCCTTCGGCCGGCGGCGTCGGAACGGGCGGATTCTCGGCCTTTGGGGCATTTTTCGCCGGGGCCGCGCTGTTGCTGCGGCAGCGGAAGGCGCGCCGGAGAGAATAAAAATGCCCAAAAAGCCACAAAATTGCCGAAAGAGACGGAGAATACCGGACCCTACGAAAGCTCCGTCAAAGAGAAGAAACGGCGACAATTACATAAAAAATCGCGTTTTCTGTATTTTTTCGGCAGAAAACGCGATTTTTTCGTCAAGAAAATAACGGATCGTTGAGAAGCTGAAAATGGGATGAATGTGGAACTGCACAGAGGAACCTGAATTTTTGACTGTTATTTTGATATTTTCATGCTACAATGAAGACGAATTAATAAAGAAATGCGTCCGTACGTGCCACATATCTGCGGGCCGCGGCAGAACGCGGCATTCTCAAACTGGATCGCCGCCTTTCGACGCAGCCTCTCACAAACGGGGACTGCGCATTCGGCATCGTTTCAGATGGATTCTGCACACGGACTGAACTAAATGAACAGAAATCCGCCCGCCCTCTTAAGAACGGAGACGCTTATGGCCAGAAACATAAAAAATCATAAGGCCGACGCCGTACAAAGGCAGGGGCAGTCCATGCTCCGGCAGCTTTTACAGGATCGCCGCGCCCGCAGGGTGACGGCGCTGTTGGGCTGCGTCGTGCTGGGGGTCACGGTGTGGCGCCTCTCGCGCCCCGCGATCACGGCCGAGGCCGAGGCCTTCTGCGGCATGACCGAGCACGTGCACACCGACGCCTGCTTCTCTGTCACCGAGCACTGCTTCATGGAGGAGCACCAGCACAGCGACGAGTGCTATATCGAGGGCTATGTCTGCGGATTTGAAGAAGAGCACGAGCATACAGACGACTGCTTTGAAATGGTCGAGGTGCTCACCTGCGCGCAGAAGGAGCATGCGCACACGGACGCCTGCTATTCTGAGACGCGGACGCTTGCCTGCGAGGAAGAAGAGCATACGCACGGCGAGGACTGCTATGATGATGAAGGCAACCTGATCTGCGACGAAAAAGAACATACGCACACGGACGACTGTTATGAAACCGAGCGGGAGCTCGTGTGTGAGGAAGAGGAACACGCCCACGGTGAGGGCTGCTTCGAGGAGATCGAGCAGTGCACCTGTGGGCTTAGTGAGCATGTGCACATTGATACTTGCATCGGCCCCGTGCTCGACTGCGGCATGACGAACCATGTGCACACGGCGGAATGCTTTGAAAAGACCGCCGTCTGTGGCTTTACCGAGCACATCCACGGCCTTGCCTGCTACTCCGACCCCAGCGCGGATACCGACGATACGTACTGGCTCTCCAGGCTTCCGGAGAAGGCGGATTCCTGGCGCACAGACCTTCTGCGCGCGGCCGAGAGCCAGAAGGGCTATCTTGAGAGCAAAAAGAATTACGAGGTCCAGCCCGACGGCATGAGCATGAAGGGCTATACGATCTACGGCGCGCACTTTGGCGTGCCCTACGGCGACTGGTGCGCGGCGTATCTTTCCTGGTGCATCGAGGCCTCCGGCGTCGACATGCCGACCGAGGTCTCCTGCGCGCGCTGGATCCGCGCCTTTGAGCGTGCCGGGCTCTACCGGCCCGGCCGCGATTATACGCCCTCGCCCGGCGACGTCGTGTTCTTCGACTGGGAAGGCGACGGAAAGAGCGACCACGTGGGCCTGGTGCTCGAGGCGTCGTTCGACGATGAGAGCGGGCTCACCGCGCTCAGGACGATCGAGGGCAACAGCGCAAATTCCGTGCGCGAGGTCAGCTACAGCGGCGAAAAGCTTGCAAGCGTCTTCGGCTACGGCCTTATGCCCGAGCGCGACGAGACGACCGGCCTTGCGGTGAACCACGGCGCGTGGGAAGAACCCGCTGAAGAGGAAAGCAAAAGCGGCGGAAGCGGCAGCGGACAGGAGAAGGAGCCGCCGGCCCCGGCGCTCGTCACCGCGCCCGTGCTCTTCTTCGAGGGCGGTGCCGCGGGCATCCGCGTGTATGTCGAGGCCGACGCGGGGACCTTTGATTCCGAGGTCACGATGATGGTGCGCAAGATCCGCGCCGAACGCATCCTGGACGCCGTGAGCGGCGCGGTCGCGGACGAGACCGATTCCGAGATCGAGTCCGTCGAGGCCGTCGACATCACCTTCTACGACGACAACGACGACGAGGTCGAGCCGAAAAAGCCGGTGCGCGTTTATTTGCGCTCCGAAAAGCTCGTTTCGACGGTCTCGCCGCTCGTCGTGCACGTCGACAACCGGGGCGAGGCTGCGGTCGTCACGCAGACGGCGCCCGAGGTCCTGCCGGAGGCGCCGAAGGACAACGAGGTCGTCTTCGAGGTGGATTCCTTCTCGGTCTACGCGATCGTCTATACCGTGGACTTTTTGTACGCGATCGACGGAGAGACGTATACCGGCAGCATCCCCGGCGGCGGCGCGCTCACGCTCCGCGAGCTCGCGGGGCTTTTAGGCCTGCCCTTTGCCGGGAAGCCGGCGGTCATGGAGCAGTTCTTTGCCGATGTGCAGAGGATCGAATTCTCTGACCCGAGCCTTGTGTGGGTCGGGAAGACCGAGAGCGAGACGACGCTCGGCGCGCTGAAGGCGGCGAACGGCCTTACAAGCGAATTCAGCGCAGACCTGACGCCCGAGGAGATCGCGCAGATCAACGGCACCGTGATCCCCGCCGGCGAGTGGGTGCTCCTTTCGCTGAAGCCCTTCTTCACGAGCGAGACGCTGACGGTCACGATGAAAAACGGCGAGGTCTTCACCGTCCAGGTGACCGACGCGCAGCTGGTGCCGAATTCCAACGCCGGCACGAGCGATGTGAACAAGAGCTACCTCATCATGCTCGAACAGGACGGCGTCTATTATATCTTAAAGAACGACGGTTCGGTCGATTCGACCCATACGCCCGACAACTCCAACGATTTCGAGGATCTCAACTCCACCTACTGCTGGACCTTCGACTACATCTTCACCGAGAAGGACCTCGAGCACTCGCTCAACTACAACTACTATATCATCCGCCCGATCGACAACAAGTCCCGCTCGATCGCGCTGAACGCCGAGGGCGAGGCGCTCGTTCAGCAGGGCAACAACAACGTCTCGGTGGTCCCGGTCGAGGGCGTCGAGGGCGCCTACCGCCTGCTCGGCTATAACAATGTGCGCCTCAACTTCGAAGGCGGCATGGCCCCCGCCTTCTCGGCGAAGCAGTCGACCGAAGAAAACCCCTTCGAGGGTGTTGCGGTCTATATCTACGAGATGGAGTCTCTGCCGACCTACGATTACCGCGTGCGCTCGGCGGACACCGCGCGCGGCTCGGTCACGGTCTCCGATGGAACGATCCCGACGGGCGAGAACTATATCCAGGCGACGAGCGACCACAACAAGTTAAACGCCGGCACGATCACAGCGGTGCCGGAGGAGCATCTGAATACCTCGCTTCGCCCGGGTGACGATGGTTACAATCAGCGCTTCCAGAACAAGTGGCTCTTCGACCACTGGGAGCAGGACGGCGTGCCGCTGGACCGCAGCCAGTACGGCCAGACGATCGCTGCGGAGACGCTGCCGATCCCCTTTAACGGGAGCAACCTCGTCGCGTACTTCCGGCAGAACCCGAACTATGTGGTGCCGCCTTCTGAAATGGAACCCTCGTCGATCGAGGATATGAGCGGGTGGATCACGGAGCTCCAGAACCGCAGTATCCCGCTCGATGTCGAGTCGACCGATAAGACGGCCGAGGTCTACGACTACCAAAACCGCATCTACCGCGTGGATGTCGCGACGAAGTCGAACTTCCAGACCTTTGCCAGCAAGCTCGACATGGCCTTTTGCATGGACGTGTCGAACTCGATGAAATTCCCTTCGAAGCTCGTGGAAACGACGTCTGCGAGTCGTTCCAATCCGATGCCGATCTATCGGATCAACAACACAGGCTGGGGTAATGACAACAGAACCTGGCTCGATACCTCGCGAGGCTACGCCAACCCCTACTATTTGATCGCCGACGAAGCCGGGACGGCGACCGTGTTCAAAATCTATTATGAGAGTGGAGAGTGGCGCGCGATCGACGCATCGAGAAGCAGCTTCTATAATGGGAGCACCCCGTACTTCTTCAGGATCGGAAGCTCCTTCAATACCGCATGGACAGATGCCGAGACCGACAAGACCCACCCCTTCAACGCAGGCGACAATAACGATTCGACTTACACGATTTACGACGCCGGCGACAACGGACTCGACCGCTTCCACTATCTGCAGCTGAGCTTCAAGGGCGGCTCCGGCGAGCTGAACACGATCACGGAGCTGCTGCAGGTGGCCGGCGACGCGAGCCCGGACGTACGCATTGCCTACAACACCTTCAGCGGGTCATTGGGCGACTACTGGAAGGACTTTGATTCGGCTGAAGAGCTGAATGTGGCCTTCCGAGAAAACGCCGGCGGCGGTACGCGCCCGGACTATGCCTTCGAGGATCTCGAGAACGGAAATAAATACCATTGGACTGCCTCTGAAGACTGCCGCTACGTCGTGCTGATCACCGACGGCGCGCCGCAATCGAGCGGAAGCACCCGAATCACGGAAGCCAAAAATGCTGCCAAACACCTAAAAGAGACGCTGGGTGTCAAGATCATCACGATCGGCCTGAGCATGGACGATGTGGAGATCGGCAAGCAGTTCCTCTATGAGATCGCGGACGAAGATCAGGACGGAAACAAGATGTTCTACCTGGCTGAGAGCGGCAGCGATCTGCAGAACGTGATCCGCAAGGTCACCAAGACTCTCATGGAGCGCGTGGTCGTCTTTGGCAACATCACCGACACGGTCGGCGACGCGTTCTACCCGGTCGACAAGGCGACAGGCCTTCCGCTGGAGCCCGGCGATCAGATCGATATCGAGGGCTTCCTGACGACGGATCCGGGCAAAGCGGTCGGTACTGTTCAGAGCGACGGGAAGACGATCGAGTGGACGGATCAGCCAATCGACTCTGTGACCGGCTGGCACGGCACGGTCTATGTCAAGGCGCAGGAGGATCTCCTTGGCGGCAATGCGGTCGACACCAACAGCGCCGATAGTCCGGCGAAGGTGACGGCGACCAGATACGTCGCGGGCGGCAATTCCGTTTCCTTCGTGGATTCGGATCTGGTCGAGCAGCTCCATCTTGAAACCACACTGCCCTCCCCGAAGGTCAACGTCAACGAGCTGACCTTCCCGAAGACCGGGACCGAGTGGACGGTCTATCGCGGGACGAATGTCGACCCGGCGGCGCAGCTCAGGGCGCTCTACGAGGATATCCAGGTCGAGCAGGTCATCAATACGAA
>CAMNAE010000053.1 GCA_946530565.1 uncultured Oscillibacter sp. | reverse complement strand
CCCCGCCGCCTTCTGCTCCTCGCCCCGCCGCAGATGGAGCGGGGCGTGTGGGTGGAGCGCGACGATCTCATTCTTGAGGCGCGGCGCTATAACCTGTATCTCCGCGCTCTTGCCTCGGAATTAAACTGTGCCTTTGCCGACGCCTCGGCCCTCCGCCCCCCGCTCGCCTTCGACGGCGTGCATCTTCTGCCCGAGGGACACGAGGCGCTCTATGAGGGCCTTCTGCCCGTCGTTTCAGCGCTCGTGTTTCCCGCCTGACGGGCCTTGAGCCTTAAGTCGATCAGGCGGAAATGCTCGGCGAGCGCGTCCAGGCCGTCGGCGGTATCGCCGGAGAGCACGCTCCCGGCGATCCTGCGGTGCGCCTCCTGCAGCCGCTCCTTGCCCGCGTCCGACGCCATGATGTCCTGCCGGAGATCCGCGATGAAGCGGTCGAGCACGGCCGAGAGCGCGTCGAGCACCTGCACGATCAGCTTGTTGCCGGAGGCGCGGGCGATCGTATAGTGCAGATCCTTGTCGAGCGCGACGTTGCGCGCCTCGTCTCCCCCGCGGTCCAGTGTCTCGATGATCTCGCGAAGATGCGCACGGTCCTGGTCGCTCGCGTTCTCCTGCGCGAGCGCGAGGGCCCGGCTCTCGAGCGCGTAGCGCAGCTCGCTGAGCGCGCGGAAGTCGGTGTCCTGCAGCAGAAACATGATCGAGAGCAGCTCGACAAGCGAGTCCGTCGAGTGGTCGTTCACGAAATGTCCGGCGCCCTGCGTCGAGTCGATCGCGCCGAGGACCTCGAGCACGTGCATCGCCTCGCGCACGGAGTTTCGGCTCACGCCGTAGACCTCGGCAAGGCTGCGCTCCGGCGGGAGCCGCGAGCCGATTGAGAGCGCGCCGGAGCGGATCTCGGATAATATGCCGTTTACCACGCGCAGATATGCGCGGCTGTCGCCCGCTTCACCCATCGGCTCACCTCCTCTGATCGCTTAAATTTATGAGAATAAACGCCCCGGAACCGTTTTTCGGCTCCGGGGCGTCAGGCTGCATTAAGCCTTGCGCGCGCGGATCTCTTCGATCATCAGGGGCAGGATGTCGTTGACATTGCCCACGATGCCGACGTCCGCCACGTCAAAGATCGGAGCGTCTTCGTCTTTGTTGATCGCTACGATGAAGCCGGAGCCGCTCATGCCGGAGACATGCTGCATGGCGCCGGAGATGCCGCAGGCGATGTAGAGCTTCGGCGCCACGATCTTGCCGGACTGGCCGACCTGGTGGTTGCGGGGCACCCAGCCGTCTTCGATCGCGGGGCGGGAGGCGCCGACGACGCCGCCCAGGAGCTCTGCGAGCTCTTCGACCATCTTGAAGCCCTCGGCACTGCCCATGCCGCGGCCGCCGGCCACGATGACCTCGGCGTCCTCAAGGTTCACGCTCTCGGCGAGCTCCTTGACGCTCTCGCGGATGACGGCGCGAAGCTGCGTCTCATCGGCAACGGTCTCGGCGGAAACGGGAGCGATGCGGCTCTCATCGCACTCGGGCTTGCCGAAGGTGCCGGAGCGGACGGAGATGACGGCTTTGCCGGTCACGGCAATGGTCTCCATCAGGCTGCCGCCGTAGATGGAGCGGACGAAGCCCTCGTCGCTGATCGCGGTCGCGTCGCTGACGCAGGGGATGTTGAACGCGGCGGCGACGCGGGCGGCGAGCTCGCGGCCGTCACGGGTCGAACCGACAAAGAGGAGCTCGGCCTCGGCGCGCTCCATGAGCGTTTTGAGGATGTGCGCATAGCGCTCGGGCTGGTATTCGCCGGCCTCGACCGTCACGACGCTGTCGGCGCCGTAGTGGGCGGCGGAGGCCGCCGCGTCGGCGGCGTTCACGAGCACCGCGGCAACGCTCTTGCCGGACTTCGCGGCGCACTGCTTCGCGGCATTGAGCGCCTCGAGAGAGACCTTGACGATCTGACCCTCCTGGGCCTCCAAATAAACAAGGATCGACTGTTTATCCATCGTATCTCTCTCCTCTCTCAGACCAGCTTGCGGTCGATGAGCATACCCATCGCCTTGGCGACCGCGTCGGCGGCCTCTTTTTCCTGGATCTTCACGCCGGCCTGACGCTGGGCGGGGGCGCTGATCTTCACGCACTTCGCGGCGTCGGAGGCGGCGGGCGCATCGACGGTCACGGTGCTGATGGGGATCTTGCGGGCCGCCATCTTGCTCTTCATGGTCGGATAGCGGGGGTCATACGCGGGCTTCACGATCGTGAGCACGCAGGGCGTCGGCACACTCACGGTGCGGTAGCCCTCTTCGGTCTCCTGTTTGACCGTGAGGCCGCCGTCGGCCGGCTCGAGCGCGAGCACGTTCGTGACGACCGGAAGGTTCAGCGCAGCGGCCAGGCGGATGCCCGTCTGGGCGGCAGAGACGTCGGTGGACTCGCTGCCGCAGAAGATCACGTCATACGTGCCGGCGGCGGGGATGCCGCAGGCGAGCGCGCAGGCTGCGTCGGCATCGCCTGCGGAGACGGTGATCGCGGTGGAGGCGCCGACAGAGAGGCAGGAGCGGAGGGATTTCTCGTTCTCCTTGAGGTCGCCCACGGTGATGACGGAGACGTTTCCTCCGTTGGCCTCTTTGAAGCGGGTGGCCATTTCGAGGGCATAGGTATCAAAGGCGTTGACGACCGGGGTGATGCCGCCCAGGTTCGGCTTGCCCGAAGCGTCCAGGGTCACGGTGACGGAATCGTCCGGCACCTGCTTGACGCACACTAACAGTTCCATGTTCTATTTCGCTCCTTTACGCTTTCATCAGAACTTGCCGATGACATTCTTCGCGATGACGACGCGCTGGATCTCGTTGGTGCCCTCGTAGATCTGGAAGATCTTGGCGTCGCGGAGGAGCTTCTCAACGGGATACTCGCGGGAGTAGCCGTAGCCGCCGAGGATCTGGATCGCCTCGAGCGCGTTCTGCACGGCGACGTCGCCGGCATAGCACTTCGCGATCGCGGACTCCTTGGAATAGGGCTTGCCGGCGTCCATGAGCATGAGCGCGTGGGCGATCATCTGGCGCGCGGTCTCGCAGCGGATCTCCATGTCGGCGATCTTGAACTGCAGGGCCTGGTTCTTGAGGATGGGCTTGCCGAAGGTGATGCGCTCCTTGCCGTAGGCAACAGCCTCGTCGATCGCGCGCTGGGCAATGCCCACGGCGCCGCAGCCGACCCAGGTGCGGGACATGTCGAGCGTCTTCATGGCGATCGAATAGCCTTGGCCCTCCTCGCCGATCATCGCGCTGGCGGGGACGCGGACGTCCTCAAGCACGACATCGCAGGTGTTGGAGGTGCGGATGCCCATCTTGTTCTCGTGGTTGCCGGTGGAGAGTCCCGGGGTGCCGGCCTCGACGATGAAGGCGCTCATGCCCTTGACGCCCTTGGTCTTGTCGGTCATCGCGGTGACGACATAGAAGGAGGCGACGGCGCCGTTGGTGATGAAGCACTTGCGGCCGTTTAAAACATACTCGTCGCCGTCGCGCACGGCGGTGGTCTTGGAGTTGCCGGCGTCGGAGCCCGCCATGGGCTCGGTCAGGCAGAAGGCGGCGTGCTTGCCGTCGAGCAGGAAGTCGCAGCAGTGCTGCTTCTGCTCCTCGTTGCCGCCGATCAGAACGGCCTTGAGGGCGAGGTTCGAGGCGGTGATCGTGGTGACAAAGCCGGCGTCGGCCTTGGCCATCTCCTCCATGAGGGCGGCGACCGTCAGGCGCTCAAGGCCCAGACCGCCGTACTCCTCGGGCACCTCGAGGGCGTTGAGGCCCATCTCGGCGGCCTTCTCATAGATCTCGGTCGGCCACTCGCCGGAGACATCGTATTCCTTGCACTGCTCCTTGATCTCGTTTTCGCAGAAGTCCTTTACGGTTTCATAGAGGTCCAGATCCTCTTCGTTGAACAGATAAGCCATGTCTATATTCCTCCTGTATCGTTAATCTTACAGCTTGTAGCAGACCTTGCCGGGGTTCAGGATCATGTTCGGGTCGAACACGCGCTTGATGTTCTCCATGAGCGCCATCGAGGTCTCGCCGATGGAGTCTTTGAGGAAGCTCACCTTGCCGCGGCCGATGCCGTGCTCGCCGGAGACCTGGCCGCCGAGCTCGGTGGCTTTGATGTAGACCTTCTCCATGAACTGCTCGGCAAGAGAGATGAACTCGGCCTCTTCAAGCTCGTTGGAGCAGCAGTAGATGTGCAGGTTGCCGTCGCCCGCGTGGCCGAAGCTCTTCACGGTGAGGCCGATCTCGTCTTCCAGGGACTTGACGTACACGAGGAAGGGCGCGATCTGATTCACGGGCACGACCACGTCGCACTCGTCGAGCAGCTTCGTGTCGGCCATGATCGCCTCGAGGAAGCTCGAACGCGCCGCCCAGGCATCACGCTTGAGGGCCGGCGTGTCGGCGACGAGCACGTCGATCGCGCCGTTGTCGAACACGACCTCGCTGGCCTGCTCGGAGATCGCCTCGAGTTCCTCTTCGTTGTCGCCGTCGAAGGTGACGAGGAGATAGGCCTCGGCCTCCACCCCGTCGATCTCGCGCGGGAAGACCTGCTTGCCGACATAGGCCTCGGAGGAGATGACGATCTCCTTGCCCATGAACTCGAGCGCCTGCGGCTTGAGTCCCGCCATGAAGATCTTGGGCACAGTCCCGATCGCGGACTCCAGATCCGGGAACGGAATGATCAGGCTGACGTTCGCCTTGGGCATCGGGATGAGCTTTAAGGTCAGCTCGGTGATGATGCCGAGCGTGCCCTCGGAGCCGATCATCAGGTTTAAAAGGCTGTAGCCGGAGCTCGTCTTGGAGACCGTGCTGCCGAACTTGACGATCTCGCCGGTCGGGAGCACGACGGTCATCGCACGGACATAGTCGCGCGTGCAGCCGTACTTGACCGCGCGCATGCCGCCGGCGTTCGTAGAGACGTTGCCGCCGAGGGTCGCGAACTTCTCGCCGGGATCGGGCGGATACAGGAGGCCCTGCTTCTGGGCGTCCTCGGCCAGGGTGTTCAAAAGCACGCCGGGCTGCACGCGGACGACGAAGTTTTCAAGATCGTATTCGAGGATCTTGTTCATGCGGGTGGTCACCAGAAGCACGCCGCCCTCAACGGGCACGCAGCCGCCGACAAGACCCGTACCGGCGCCGCGCGGCGTCACGGGGATGTGATGCTCGTTGCAGAGCTTCATAACAGCGGCGATCTCCTCGGTGGTGAGCGCCTCCACCACGGCCTCGGGGCTGGCCTTGCCGTAGATGGGCATTTCATCGTGGGTGTAGTCCTCGTTGATGTCGCCGTTCGTGAAGACACGGCCGGGCGCGATGGCCTTGAGCTGCTCGATCAGCTCGGGAGTGAGCTTCTGGTAATCCATAAGACCTGACCTCCATGATCCGAATTGGGTTGCGAATTGGGTTTTGAAAAATTGGCCCTACCAATTTCCGAAGACAGAATACACCCTTTTTGCCCGTTTTGTAAAGTGTTTTTTGCTTGTTTTCCCTCTGAATCGATGTAGAAAGAATTCGCCCGAATTTGTGCAGCCTGTATAACAGGTAGCCAAACTCGGGCGAATTTTACAAGTCTAAAGGGTCTGCTTTGTTGGAAACGGAGATTTATCGGGCATGCTGTTTCCCTGTTCGGGTTCATCCTCCGCGTTTGGGGAAGCGGAGGACGATCGCCTCGTAGGGCCGCAGGTCGTAGGCGATGTGGTGGGCGCGGCCGCTGCAGCCCTCAGGAACGCTCGTGAGCGGCGGGATGTCACGCCCCTCTCCCGGGCCGCCGGCGCCGGGGAGCGAATCGTAGGTGCTGAAGGCGCGGGAGTAATAGCCCTCTTCGGGCACACCGATCCAGTAGCCGTTGTATTGCGCGGGTGAGAAATTGCACACGACGAGCAGCGCGTCGTCGTAATTCCAGGGATTGCGGCGGATGAAGCTGATGACGTTACGGTCCGCGTCGTTTCGCTCTACCCACTCAAAGGTCGTCGGATCCCCGGAATCCACGTACAGGCAGGGCTCTGAGCGATAGAGCCCCGCGAGATTCCGCACGCACTGCAACACGTCGCGGTGGCCGAAGTCCTCGGCGTTCCACCAGTCGAGCTCCCGCTTTTCCGACCACTCGCGCTCCTGCGCGAACTCCTGCCCCATAAAGAGGAGCTTTTTGCCCGGGAAGGTGAACTGGAAGGCATAGAGCGTTTTGAGCGCCGCCAAGCGGTCCGGCAGGCTCCCGGGGAACTTTTCGACCATCGCGTGCTTTAAGTGCACGACCTCGTCATGGCTCAAAACGAGCACGAACTGCTCGGTAAAGGCGTAATCGGCGATATAGGTCAGCGCGCCGTGGTGCCATTTGCGGAAGATCGGGTCGTGCTTTAAGTACTTGAGCGTGTCGTTCATCCAGCCGAGGCTCCACTTGAGCTTGAAGCCGAGGCCGCCCTCGGAGACCGGCGCCGTGATCCCCCGCATGATGCTCGAGTCCTCGGCGATCAGATAGCCAGCTCCGCTCTCGGCGAGCACGGTGTTGAGCTGCTTTATAAAGGCGATGCTCTCGAGGTTCTCGGTACCGCCGTATTTGTTCGGGCGCCACTCGCCGCGCGAGAAGTTCGTGTTGAGCATCGCCGCGACCGCGTCGACACGCAGCGCGTCGACGTGGAACTCGCGCAGCCAGTAAAAGGCGTTCGAGATCAAAAACGAGCGCACCTCGGGCCTGCTGTGGTCAAAGGCGTTCGTGCTCCACTCCGGGTAGGTCGCGAGCAGCGGGTCCTCGGACTCGTAGAGCGGCGCGCCGTCGAACCAGGCAAGGCCGAAGGCGTCGCGCGGGAAGTGCGCAGGAACCCAGTCGAGAATGACGCCGATGCCCGCCTGATGCATCCGGTCGACGAAATAGCGGAAATCGTCGGGCGTGCCGAGCCGGGAGGTCGGCGCGTAGAAGCCCGTGACCTGATATCCCCAGGAGCCGTCGAAGGGATGCTCGCAAATGCCGATCAATTCAACATGTGTAAAGCCTAACCAGTTTACATATTCTGCAAGCTGGTCGGCGAGCTCGCGGTAATTCAAAAAGCCGTCTTCATCGTCTTCGGACATGAATCTCTTCTTCCAGGAGCCCAGGTGCACCTCATAGATCGACATGGGCTCGCTTAAAACCTTTCGGGGATCGCGGGCGCTCTGATGCGCCGCATCCTGCCAGACGTAACCCTCGAGCGGCGCAACGACCGAGGCGTTCGCCGGGCGTTTTTCCGCCTGAAAGGCCATCGGGTCGGATTTATAGTGATCCTGCCCGTCGGCACCGGCGATCAAAAAGCGGTAGGCCTCACCGGCTTTGACGCCGGGAACGAAGGCGCTCCAAACGCCGCTGCCGTCCACGCTCAGCGGGACCGGGCTCTCGCCCCAGCCTTTAGAGGCAAGCAGCACAGAGACCGCGTGCGCGTGCGGCGCCCACACGGAAAAGCGCACACCCTTTCGCCGGTTCTCGGTCGTCATCAGCGCGCCCAGCTTATGATAGAGATCATAGTGCGTCCCCTCACGGAAGAGGAACTGATCGTATTCGGTAAACACGGGGCTCTTCTTGATTTGCTTCGCCATGATCCAACCTCCTGTATTGCGATCAATAAGCGCAGGAGCAGAGCAGCGAGGATCTGCCCGGCAGGGTAACCCTCAGGCAGCCCTGCGCGTCCAGCGCGTCCGTCTGCATATCGGTGCGGATGCAGCCCTCAACGGTCGTGCGGATGCGCTCGGTGAGCACCGTGCCCGCGGAAAGGCCGAGCCTCCAGAGCGGAAGGCGCAGCGAAAGCGGCCGCTCCAGGCAGTTGACGATCGCGACCGCGCACGCACTCGCGTTGAAGCGCGCATAGGCGACATAGCCCTCCCCCCCGGCGAGCGGCAGATAGGAGCCGTCTTTCAGGCAGGGGAGCGCCTGACGCAGATGGGCAAGCGCCCGGTGCAGGTCGATGAGCTCGAGATCCTCGTGCCCCCAGGGATAGGTCCTGCGGTTGTCGGGATCCGTCCAGCCGACCTGCCCGGCCTCGTCGCCGTAATAGATCGTCGGCGCGCCGGGGAGCGTATAGAGCATGAGCACCGCCTCGCGGAAGATCGCCTTGTCGATCCCCTCGCCCGCCCGGGCGCTGCCAAGCGTAGCGACACGGCCGACCGTGCGGTTCGTGCGCGTTAAAAAGCGGCTGTGGTCATGGTTGCTCAGCTGGTTCATCGCGCAGAGCAGCGCGTTTTCCGGCAGATGCGCCATCGTCTCGGTAAGGGACCTGAGGCACTGCTCGCCGTTCTGGTAAAGCTCCTCGCAGCAGCGGTCGGAGTGCTTTTCCATGCCCGTTAAAAAGTAGCTCACGGGATCCATAAAGGCGTCGTAGTTCATG
>CAMNAE010000052.1 GCA_946530565.1 uncultured Oscillibacter sp. | reverse complement strand
AGGACGTCGAAAAATGCGCGGCGATCCTCGACCAGATGAAGCATCTCTGCGCTGAAGAAAAAGAAAAAGTCCTTGAGCAGGGCGGCCTCTGCATCCTCGGCACCGAGCGCCACGAGTCGCGCCGTATCGACAATCAGCTCCGCGGCCGCGCCGGCCGCCAGGGCGATCCCGGTGAGACCCGTTTCTACATCTCGCTCGAGGACGATCTGATGCGCCTCTTCGGCGGTGAGCGGATCACTGGTATGATGGAACGCTTCGATATGGACGAGGATACTCCGATCGAGGCAAAGATGCTCTCTAAGGCCATTGAGAACGCTCAGACTACAGTCGAAAGCCGCAACTTCCAGTCCCGCAAATCCGTCATCGAATACGATGACGTTATGAACAAGCAGCGCGAGATCATCTACGATCAGCGCCGCCAGGTGCTCGACGGCATGGATATCAAGGAGACCGTGCTGAATATGATGCACACGACGATCCGAAACCGCGTTGCGCTCGCCTTTGCCGAGAATAACAGCCTGAACGAGAATGCCTGGCGTGAACTGCTGCGCTCGCTCGAGGGCACGTATTTCCTCCCGGGCTCCGTGAGCATGTCGGCTGAAGCTCTCAGCGGCGCCGATCAGGATCAGATCTGTGAGCAGCTCATCGCCGCTGCCGAGAAGACCTACCAGGCGAAGGAGACAGAGCTCACACCGAATGTGATGCGTGAGGTCGAGCGCGTGATCCTGCTGCGCGTCGTCGACGAGTACTGGATGGATCACATCGACGCGATGGAGGATCTCAAGCAGGGCATCCGCCTGCAGGCCTACGGCAATACGAACCCGGTCGACGCCTACAAGCGTGAGTCTCTGGACATGTTCGACGAAATGGTTGCCGCGATCCAGGAGGAGACCGTCCGTCGGCTCTACTCGGTGCGCCTGCGCAAGGACGAGGAGGTCAAGCGTGAGCGCGTTGCCAAGGCGACTGTCGAAAACGTCGGCGGCGACGGGAGCGCGCCGAAGAAACAGCCCCAGAGGGTGAAGAAGATCGGCCGCAACGATCCCTGCCCCTGCGGCAGCGGACTGAAGTGGAAGAAGTGCACCTGCAAAGAGTATCACTCCAACCTCGAATGAGTTTATAAAAAGGAGCGGAGAGCGATTCGGCTCCCCGCCCTTTTTTTCGGAAAGGACGTTTGAGTTATGGCTGTCACCTTTCTAACACGCGGAGCTTTGACGCTGGGTACCTCTTCTTTGATCCCTGTGAGCCACGCTTTTACGACCCGCCCGGGCGGGGTATCTTCCGGCCCTTTTTCAAGCCTTAATCTAAGGCTCGGACACGGAGACAGCGTAGATAACAGCCGGGAAAACTATCGTATTATCTGTGAAGCTCTTTCACTTGACACATCGCGCCTTGTCATCAGCCATCAAGTCCATGAGACCACAGTCCGACAGGTGACCCTTCGCGATGCGCTCAGCGACTATCGGGATGAACCCCCCTATACGGCCGACGCGCTGATCACGGATGAACCTGGCCTCGGTCTGTGCGTTTTCTCGGCGGACTGTGGGATCCTGCTCTATCACGATCCGGTCAGCGGCGCGGTCGGCGCCTGTCACGCAGGCTGGCGCGGCTGTGCTGCCGGGATCACGGCAAAGGTGATACGCGAGCTGCAGCGCAGCTTCGCCTCGCGTCCTGAGGATGTGCGAGTTTCGATCGGTCCGTGCATCGGGCAATGCTGCTTTGAAACAGATGATGACGTGCCGGACGCCATGCGCGCGGCGCTTGGTAAGGCTGCCGAACAATATCTTGAAAAGCGCGGGGCCAAGACTTATGTGGATCTGGCCGGACTGAACCGTCTCTGGCTACTGGGAGCCGGCGTGCTTCCGGAGCACATCGATACGGCAAATCGCTGCACAGCCTGTGAGAGCGATCTTTTCTGGTCGCATCGCCGCATGGGGGATCTCAGAGGCCTGCAGGGTGCACTGATCATATGCGGGGGCGAATCATGAAGCGCCTGATCGCTCTGCTGCTTACAGTTAGCCTGGTCCTTCTCACGGGCTGCCAGGTTGAGGTCTCTGAAGAAGAGGAGACTGCGCCGGCTGAGTCATTGATGCCCGAAAGCACCATGAGTGCAGCCGAGGAACCTGAACCGCTCAGTTTTACTCTCCCTTATCTTCCGGACGTTGAGCTTGATCCCTATCTCTGCCCTGACGGGATCACGCAGACGCTCTGTTCCCTTGTTTTTGAGGGGTTGTTCTCTCTGCGTCCGGACTTTGTTCCTGAGAACCGGCTCTGCAGCGGTGCTGTGTATGATCCGGAGAAGATGACGTGGCAGTTTACGTTGAAAAGCGGTGTCTCGTTCAGCGACGGAACTCCGCTCACTGGCGACGCCGTGTGTGAGGCCTTCCGCCGGGCAGTCGACTCGCCCCGCTATGCTGCGCGTTTTGCATGCATTGCAGGCTTTGAGCCGACAGAGGACAATGCCGGGCTGCTCGTCCGGCTCTCCCGCCCGAATGCGGCTCTTCCGGCGCTTCTGGACATTCCGATTGCCCTGGGCGAAATCGGTACTGGGCCCTACTGCCTGAGTAAAAGCGGGTCAGGCTTCATACTGATGCGCAACATTTATGATGCTTCTTCCCTGCCTGATGCGCCCGATGTGATCCCACTCTCAGAAGCCGGTGACGAGAATACACTGTTGTATCTGTTCCACGCGGGCCGCATCTCTCTTCTCAGTGAGGATCTTACGGGAGCCGACTCCGTAACGGTCACCGGCCGCTATGATACAGCGGATGCCACAACGACCTCATTTCTATATCTTTGCGTAAACAGCCGCGAGGGTCTTCCGCTTTCGGATCTTTTGCTCCGCAGGCGCATCTGGTCGCTGATCGATCGAGAGCAGCTTTCGTCTGCCTATTTTGCAGGTCATGCGGTCGCCGCAGACGCACCAATTCACCCTGCCTCTCCGCTTTATGCCGTGGAAGCGCAGGAAGAAACCACCTCTGAGACTGAGACAGCAGATCCTCAGGGCAGTACGCCTGCTTCTCCGCTGAGGATCATCGTCAATTCCGAGAATCCGTTCCGCCAGTCGGCCGCCGAAGCGATCACAGATACGTTGACAGCGGCGGGGATCGGCGCAGAGCTTGAGTCTCTTCCCTTTGTCACCTATTCTGAGCGTCTGACGGAGGGCAGCTTTGATCTGGCGCTGTGCGAGACGAGACTGACGGCGGATTGGGATCTCGCGCCGCTGCTCGGAAGCGGAGGCGCGCTGAATCACGGCGGCTGGTCAAGCCCGGCGACCGATCAGCTGATGCAGATGTTCGCAGCGTCAAGTGACCGCTTTGAGGCGGCGCAGAAGCTTTTGACGCATTTACGCGGACAGGCCCCGCTGATTCCTCTGTGCTTTCGCAATCTCTCCGTACTCTCTCAGCCCGGCAGTCTCAAGGGGCTGCACCCCACTTCTGCAGAGCCTTTTTACAAGCTTGAAGCGATCCGTTTTGACTGATACTTGTCGACCGCAAATCTTACCGATCTCAAATAAATCGCTTAGATCGTCAAATGATCTAAACGCAGCGCAGAATGAAAACCCGGCATCCGAACGCATTTACTGCGTTTGGTATGCCGGGCTTCATGCCATTTTAGGTGGAAAGATCACGCGCCGTGCAGGCGGGCAGCGGTCAGAATGTTGCGCATGAGCATCGCGCGTGTCATAGGGCCGACACCGCCTGGCACAGGCGTGATCGCAGATGCCCTTTCGCTGACCGCGGCAAAATCAGCATCGCCGCAGAGTTTTCCGTTCTCATCACGATTCATGGCAACGTCGATGACCACAGCGCCCTTTTTGACCATATCGGCGGTCAGAGAGCGGGTCTTTCCAACGGCAGAGACGAGAATATCAGCACTGCGGGTGATCTCACTAATGTCGGACGTTTTGGAATGGCAGGTCGTAACGGTGCCGTTATCGGCGAGCAGCAGCGCGCTCATGGGCTTTCCGACGATGTTGCTGCGTCCGATCACGACGCAGCGTCTGCCCTCAACAGGTATATCGTACGCGTGGAGCATCTCCATAACGCCGGCAGGCGTGCAGGGCATGAAAACAGGCTCACCCATATAGAGAAGACCTGTGTTGTAGGGGTGGAAGCAATCGACATCCTTATCGGCAGCGATGCTGTGGATGACCGTACGCTCATCAAGTCCCTGCGGAAGCGGCAGCTGCACCAGAATGCCGTCGACACGCTCAGAGCGGTTCAGCCGATCGATCAGCTCCAGAAGCGTCGACTCCGCGGTGTCAGCGGGGAGCTTGTATTCAAAGCTCACGATGCCGCACTCGCGGCAATCCTTTTCCTTTCCGTTCACATAGACACGAGAGGCCGGATCATCACCGACAAGGATCACCGCAAGTCCTGCCTTGCGTGTAAGCTTAGCCGCCTCCGCAGCCACCTCTGCCTTTACTTTAGCCGCAAGGGCCTTGCCGTCAATCAGAATCGCCATTTTCTTCTGTCTCCTCTTCGCTGTCGCTATCCTGTTTATCTGCTTGTGCTGCATCATCTCCTGAAAATGCGGCATCAGTCTCATTGCACTGTGCTTCATTTTGGAGGGAGCGCTCTTCAGTGTCCGCAAAAGCTTCCGAGCCGCTCGCGCCGGCTTCGGATGAAGCCTCTTCATCTGCTGTATCCTCAGCCGCGTCGGCCTCCTGCGCATCAGTGATCCGGTTCACCAGAAGAGAATCCGCATTTTTTTTACGAATGACTGTATTGTAGAAGATGCCAAGAACACCGACAATGATCAGCACCACACTCACAAGCTGGGAAACCCGCACAGGCGTTGATCCGATCGCGACATACAGGCTGTCAGAACGCAGACCTTCTATCCACAGGCGTCCTGCACCGTACCAGAAGAAATAGAAACAGGTGTTTTCTCCGTCGAAGCGGCGGGCTTTGGAAACGACCAGCAGGATCAGGAGCAGACCGACCACATTCCACAGGCTCTCATAGAAGAAAGTGGGATGAACATCCACGGTCTTGATCACATTGCGATAGAGCTGCATGCGCCAGGGCACGGTCGTGACGGAGCCGAAAGCCTCACGGTTGATGAAATTGGCCCAGCGTCCGATTGCCTGACCGAGGAGCAGACCAAGCACAGCGTTATCGGTCACGGCGCCAAACGGCAGCTTTTTGATACGGGAATACACAAATGCCGCAACAAGTCCCATTATGACCGCGCCGTAGATGGCAAGACCGCCATCCCAGACCGAGACGACCGAGCGCCAGTTGATGCCGCCGTCGGCATTCAGGTAGAGATCCAGGTAGAAGATCACATAATATAGCCGTGCGCCGATGATACACGAGGGCACACCGATCAGGACAAGATCGGTGACGTTGTCTTCCGTCAGGCCATAGCGTTTCGCGTGTTTTGCGCTGAGCAGCATGCCGAGCAGCATTGCGACGGCCAGTATGATGCCATACCAGTAGATGCCGTGTCCAATGTGGATCGCGATCGGATCCGGATTGAACTCCCAGTCTCCGAAGAGTCCGGGAAAGCGGATCGGCATGTCATTGAGCGCGGTAATAGAGGGTTGTGAAGAAATCATGATCATCGACTTCCTTTTTGATGCCGCGTATTATTCCGGCGGCAGAATGCGGCAGAGCGTCGTCTGTGCGGGTGTGAAATGTTCTTTGATGAAAGAGAGTACGTCGTCCGGCGTGATCGAGGAGTAGACCTCAGGGAACGTGAAGGGGTCATAACCGTGGAAGGAGCCGTCTGCAAAAGAAAGCGCGATGCTTTCAAAGTGGTTGAGACCGCGCAGAGAGCTCCCGTAGGCGGCGCGGCTCAGACGCTGCCATACATCCTGGGGGATCCCCTCACGCAGCAGCCGATCCGCTTCTGAAATGATCTCATCGCGTACGCGCTCACTCTCGCGGCTCTCGCCGCTGGCAAAGACAAACGAAATGCCGGGCAGGATCTCATAGGCGGCCTCAAAACTGCTGTTGACAAGTCCGTCTTCATAGAGCCGCTGATACAACGGACTCGAATCGCCAAGAAGTGCCGTACACGCCAGCTCACCGACAAGAGAGGTCCGGTAGTAATCCGGTCCGTCAGGAACCGGCTTCCCTTTGAAGCCGATCGCAAACTTCGGGATCGCAACAGCCATTGTACGCGTCATCTCGGCAGCGGCAGGCGTTTCCGGCTCTTCGCCATAGTCGCGGGGGATCTCTTCGCCTTTCACCTCGGAGGTCACGCGGCGGGCAAGATCCGCTATATGCTCAGGGTCCACAGCGCCAACAACAATAAGCACCATGTTCGACGGCGTATAGAACGCACGGTGGCAGTCATAGAGCGTACCGGCCGAGATGTCGGCGATGCTCTCAACGGTACCTGCGATTGGATTTCGTGCGGTAGAGCGGCTGTAGAGAGCCTGCAGGAGCATTTGGAAGAGCTCATGATCGGGATTGTCCTCACCCATGCGGATCTCCTGTGAAATGATGCCACGCTCTTTTTCAACGCTCTCGTCGGTAAACCAGGGCACGGAGACGAAGGAGAGCAGGATCTTCAGGTTATCCTCAAATTTTTCGGTCGAGTCAAAGTAATAGACCGTCATGGAATTGGCGGTGAAGGCATTCGGCTCGGCACCGTTTTGTGCCAGTTCCTGCAGGGCATTGCCTTCTTTGGTATCAAACATCTTGTGCTCAAGATAATGCGCAATCCCCATAGGCGTATCCAGCCATTCCCCTCCGAGAGAAAAGCGCGTGTCCATACCGCCGTAGCGCACGGCAAAGGCAGCATAGGAGCGCGCAAAGCCGGGCTTCGGGACCACGATCACCTGCAGGCCGTTTTTCAGCCGCTCGGAGTAGACGGTCTCGCCGAGACGGTCATAAATGCGGACTCTCATGCGACGGCCTCCTCATTCAGCAGGGTGTAAACGGTATCCAGATGCACCTCGCGCATGGCGGCGATCACCTCGTCGAGCGTTGTCGCCTCGATACGCGCGATCTTCTTCTCAGGGGTGTCATCACTCAGGCTGGAGAGCTGTGAGAGCGCGAAGCTTTCAATGCCGCCGAGTGAATCTTCGACAGTACCGTAGGCGTTTTTGAGTGCCGCACGCGCAGCTTCAAACTCCCAGGGCTCGATCTCTCCGTTTTGGATCGCCGTGAGCTGTGAGAGGATCTCATCCTCGGCGACTTGAAGATTCGAAAACTCCACGCCTGAGCCCACGGTGATAAGCCTTTTTTTCTGGTGGAACTGTGAAGACGCGTAATAACACAAAGACAGGCGCTCCCGCACGTGCATAAAGAGCTTTGAATTGCTGCTTCCGCCGAAGATCGTGCTCCCGAGCAGCAGCGCCTCCGTGGAACCGCCGCCGCAGGCGAAGCCCAGTCCGAGCTTTCCCTGCGAAACATCCATACGCTCTTCAACGCGCCGGATCACATCTCCTCCGGCAAACGGTTCGGTAACAGGCAGCTCAGGGATCACATCGCGCGGAAGAGCGCCAAAGGCGATTGAAAGCGCACCCTGCACGCGGGAGAGCGGCGCAGATCCGCAGTAGATGAGCTCCAGACGCGTATTGGCGATCAGCTCACGGTAGAGCGCGAAAAGCGGACGCAGTCGCAGCTTCAGAGCAGAAGCCTCAGATCCATAGCGGCTGACAGCATAGTTGCTGCCGCGGCAGAGCTCCTCAATGAGCCGCCGCGCTGCATACTCGCGCTTATCGTCGAGAATGGAACGGATATCATCGAGCAGATTCGCCTTCTCGCTTTCAAAATATCCCGGCACGAAGCGGCCGCCGGCAGTGACCGGATCGCCAATGAGTTCTCCGACAAGATCGGCGACCGGTTCCAGAAGGCGCTCTCCCGGCGGAAGGTAGCGGTCATCCGGCATCACGGCCACAAAGCCGATGCACTGGGTCTCGGCGTATTTGCGTACTACGTAGTCTACGCTTGTGCCGTAGAGCCGGTCCAGTTCCTCTTCAATGGCGCCGAGATTCGGAAAGCGCTGCGTGCCGCGGCGCAGGATCGCCGGGATCAGGGCATACGCCGCTGCGGTCTGGTCATGCAGCGGTGTGATGAAATTGGCCGAAAGCAGAGCCGTTTTAAATTTACGGTCAGGAAGATGATTGAGGTATACCCCCTCAAACAGCTTCACACGTGTCATGTGCAAGCGTTGTATCCTCCTTTCATACGATCGGGTGATCGTTCGCTGCCTCATGGCGGATGAGGCGGAAGGTCATAATAAAGAGCAGCACGACAAAGACCAGGAAAACCGTGAGCGAGAGGTCACTGCCGAGCATGGCACAGGCATCGTAAATGGCATGGAAAAAGGCCGCCGAGATCACGGCGAGGCGGAGATTCCGGGACGTGCCTGCATAATCCCCATAGTTTTCACAAAGCCGCGCACGCCCGTAAAAAATGCCCATGCAGACGGAAAAG
>CAMNAE010000051.1 GCA_946530565.1 uncultured Oscillibacter sp. | reverse complement strand
CTTGCCTTTCGGGGCAGCGCCGTGATATCATACTGATCTCCAATAAAACGCTTGATTTTCAAGCGTTTTAAGCGCAGCGATGCTGCGCTGCGCGAGGCTGCTGCCTCGCGCGAAATCAGTCTGGCACGGTTTCTTCAAGGCGCCCAGGCGCCTTTGCCTGTGAGCTAAAACAGCTCACAGGCAATCAAACGATATTAAATCGTTTGATTGAAGATCAGTATCATGGGTCTTGACGCCAAAAGCCAAAGGGGGCTGCCCGATATGGAGACACTCGAAGAGCAGGTGCTGCGCGCCAAAACCGAAGAAGCGGCGTTCAACGCGCTTGCCGAGTCACAGCAGTCGTGGATGCTTCGCACGGCCTCTGAGGTCACGCACCGCTATATCACGACGAGCGATGACGAGTGGTCGATCGCGCTGATCGCCTTTCATGAGGCGGTGCAGAGCTACGAGGCCGATAAGGGCGCGTTCCGCCCGCTCGCGGCGACGGTCATCCGCCGCCGGGTCATCGACTTCCTGCGCTCGGAGGGGAAGTACCGCGACGAGCTCTCTGTGACCCCGGCCGCCTTCGAGGGAAATCTTGAGGAGGAAGAGGCCGCGGGCCTGAATCTGCAGGTGCAGCAGCGCATGGCCGAGGAGGCCGCGGACGCGCCCACAGTCGACGCGCCGAGCCTCGCGCGCGCCGAGATCTCGGAGATGCAGGACATATTAAAGGGCTACGGCTTCTCGTTTTTCGACCTTGCAGACTGCGCGCCCAAAAGCGAAAAGACCCGCCGTGGCTGTGCCGCGGCCGTGAAGACCATGCTCGCGACGCTTACGCTTTTGGCCCTGATGCGTTTAAAGAAGCTCCTCCCGATCCGTGAGCTCTCGGAAAAGAGCGGTGTTGTGAAAAAGCTCCTTGAGCGGCACCGCCGCTACATCATCGCCGCGACCGAGATCCTCGACGGCGATTTCCCGATCCTCGCGGAGTATCTGCATTATATCCGCGCTTACAAGACGGCGGAGGTGGAGGCAGGAACATGAAAGCGATCATTCTGGAGCGGCGCGGCGCCGAGATCGCCGCTCTATGTGAAGACGGCAGCGTCGTGCGCCTCAGGCACGGCGGCGCGGTCGGAGAGACGATCCAAATCGAGCGGGGCGGGCTCCTGATCCCCTCGCCGTACCGCAGGCGCCTGCTGCGCGGCGCTGTCGCGGCGGTGCTGGCCCTTGCCATCACGGGCGGCGGCCTCGGCTACATGACCTTCGACGCGAGCGCTTACGTCTCGCTCGAGAGCGAGGATTCCTCGATCGAGCTGACGGTCAACCACTTCGGACGCGTCATCGGCGTCAGCGCACTCACGGACGAGGCAAAGCCCCTGGCCGAATCGCTCGGGCACGAGCTGCGGCACCGGAAGGTTTCGGACGCGCTGGATCGTGCGATGACGGAGTTCAAGAGCGGCGGCTATCTCGACGCGGACGACACCTTCATCGCGGGAGTCAGCTCCGACGACGCGCGCCGCGGCGGTGAGATCAGGACGCTGCTGGAGCAGTCCGCCGAACAGAGCGCGGGCGGCAGATGGTTCGTATCCCAGGGCAGCCGCGCCGAGCGCGAGGAAGCGCTCGGGCAGCACATGAGCCCCGGCCGTTTCGCTTATGAACGCGAGCGCCCCTTCGGGCTCGACCGGGACGATGACGACGACAGCGATGCCGAGCTCGCGGAGCGCGTCGAGACCGGCGGGAGCGCGGGCGGCCCCGCCGCCGGACGCCCGGGCACGCAGGAGCCGAACTTCGGCGGCGCCGGAGCAATGGGCGGCGCCGGCATGCGCCCGGATGACCCGGACGACGCCGATACGGATGATCCCGACGACGATTTTGACGGCGATGACGACGATGATAACGATGATAACGCTACCGCGTCCCCGCCCCGGACGAGGCCCGGCTCTGCCGGGGCTCCGTCAGCCGGCGAGAACGCGTGCATGAGGCCTGAGCGCCCCGCGGGCGGCGCGACGCAAAACGCGGGAACGGGCGAGGCGCCGCGGGACCGCACAGAGCCAGGCGGCGCACAAGCGCCGGAGCAGGGCGGACTCAGTGCGCCGCCCGCAGAAGAAACGCCCCCGCCCGCGCAGGACCCGAGCGCTCCTGACGATGCGCGCCCGGACGCAGACATGCCGGACCAGCCGGACATGCAGGATACGCCGGATGGTGACGACGCTGACGCTGACGACGGCGCGCCCGGCGGGGAGCGGCCCGAAAACGAGCCCGGCGAGCCCCCTGCCGCTGAGGCAGGTCCCGGCGGCACAGCGCCGACGGACGACGCTCCCGCGCCTGGCATAGCGCCGAATTGAACGATATACAAAAGCCCGGAGCTGCTCCCATTGGCAGCTCCGGGCTTTTTGGATGCATGATCACGCGAGCGTGGCTTCGGCAGCCTCAAGATCTTCGAGGAGTTTTTCCTCTGTCTTCTTGCGGTAGCGGAGCAGGCGCACGTCGACGACCCAGATCACGATCAGAATGATCAGCATGAGCGGGGTCCAGCGGTCGACGAGGATCATCGGCAGACGGATGTCCTCGGTCAGGATGAAGGCGATGATCGAGAGGATCGTGAGCAGCAGTTCCAGCACAAGGCCCAGACGTGACCTGCGTGTGAAGCGCTTGACCTGATAGAGCTCCTCTTCGACGGTGTCCTCGGCCGTCTCCTGCGCGGCGCTGTCGCCGGCGGCTTTTGCGAAGGTCAAAAGCTGCTCGGCGGCCTCGTTGACCTTGCGCATCATCTTGCGGCGCGCGAACTTGGCGCGCAGATGCAGCAGCGGCAGGAACATATAGGCCGTGAGGAACACGCAGATCAGATTTACGAGCGCCCAGGCCGCCGCGCCGCTGCGCGGGATGAACTCGCCGAAGCGGTGCAGGAGATTGGCAAGCGGGGTCTCGTTCTCGCCGATGGTCTCGCCGGGGTTTTCACCGCCCGGCTCGATCGTGCCGGGACCGCCGGGGAAGTCACCGCCGCCGGGGCCGGTCGGGGGATTCACCGGGGGCGGGAAGACCGGGGGCGTCGGTGTGCCGTCGGGCGCTTCAGGCGTTTCCGGGTTCTCGGGGTTATCAGGATTGTCGGGGTTATCCGGGTTATCAGGATTATCAGGGTTATCGGGGTTATCCGGGCCATTCGGGTCGATCGGGATCACCGGGTCGGGGCCGTCGGGTATATCGGGCCGGATCGGCACGGGCGGCGGGCCGTCGGGACCGTCGTCCGGAGGACTGGGCGGCGTGATCGGGTGGTCGCTGAGCACCGCGAGCAGCACGATGCGGCCGTTCGTCTCGGCGCTGGCGCAGGTCGAGAGCGCAATGATCTTGTCGCGCGCGGTCAGATACTCTGGCGCCCACTGCAGGGCGTTTTCCTCGGCGTAGGCAAGCAGCTCATCGAGGTCGCGGTCGCCCATCGTGTAGATCTTGCCCTCGTAGGCGTCGGTCGCCACGCAGGCGAAGATCGACAGATCATAGATCTTTGAGGGCGTGATGAGGATGCCCTCGTGGTGGGAATCCAAAAACCCGTCCTCTGCGAAGTGGTCGATGTCGCCGAACATCGCGCCGTTATCCATATGGTGGCCGTAAACCAGGGAGTAATTCTCGCTCAGGTCACGCTTGGAGGCGGCGGAGAGGTAGATCGCGCCGGTCAGGCTGGACTTGCGGTAGATGTCGTGCGCGGCGTAGTAGAGATCGTCCTCACCCTGCACGACGGGGTAGTCGATGTTCGTATCGTATACGGTGAGCCAGCCGACGAGATCTTCGTTGATCGCCTGCAGCTCCTCCATCGTGGGCATGCCGTCGGCGCTGCCGTCGACGATCTCAGGCCGATAGCGCAGAAGATCCCAGGAGGAATAGGCGTTTTGCTGTGTCACATAGGTATCGTAGAGGACGTAGCCGCTGTAGAGCATCATGCTCGCGGCGACGAGCCCAGAGAGTACGCTGACTGCGGTGCCGCCGACGGCGGCGATCGCGTCGAGCACGGCCAGAACAACGGATTTGCTCACTTCCGGGACCTCCTTTCATATTGCTTCACCTTAAAACTCTGTTTTCAGGTGAGTTCCTCACGCTGATCGCAGCGGCCGCTTCAAGGCCGCTTTGGCCGGCGCGAGAGCTTCGCTCAGCGTTCAGGTGTTTTTGAGGCGGCAGAGCGTCTTGAAAAACGATCAAATACGGTTTTGCGCTCCGGGGGAGCTTCCTTGATTTATAAGTTGTTTCGCCGCATCAGGGTGATGACCGTTCCCAGGATCTCACTTTTATCGACCGTGCCGAAGACGCGGCTGTCAGTGCCGCCGTGGCGCTGGTCGGCCAGAACGAAGCAGCCGTTTTCAGGCACCGTGAGCGGGTATTGCGTGTAGTCGTTATACGGCGGGGTCGAATAGAAGATATTGCTCTCGATCATCGTGTTGCCGTTGATCACGAGCGTCTCGTTTTCGGTGACCTCGACCGTGTCGCCTGCCACGGCGACGACGCGGGCCACATACGTGCCGCCCTCTTTTTTGATGACGATGATGTCCTGCGCGCGGACGTCCTTATCGAGCCGGTAGTAGAGCAGCAGGTCGCCGGCGTCGATGCGCGGGACCATGTCGCCGCCCGGCATCGTCACGACGCCGATCACCACGAAGAAGATGACCCAGAGCACGAGCAGCATCACGAGCAGGCGCAGAATGAACCACTGGAAATGCTTGAGCTGCTTTTCGGCCTTGCCGAGTTTTTGGATCGTCTTTTTCGTCTCCTCGACGGATGGAAGCTCCTCTACGTTCGCCGCGGCGGCCGCGGCGGCAGCGCCTGTTCCTGCGGCGGCAGCGGCTCCTGCTTCAGCAGCACCGGCAGCGGAGGCTCCCGCTTCGGCGGCAGGGGCTGCGCCCGCTTCCGCCGCGGGATCGGCAGAGTTCTGCACCTCGGGCGGCTCCTGCGGCGTTCCGGTTTCGCTTGTTTGCATCTTCTCTTTGTTCAGGGCTTCCTCGGCCATGGGATCACCTCATATCCGCAGCAGGTCTTATGCCGGCCTGATCGTAACACAGCCGGCGTCAATAAATGCGTCAACAGTCCCACAAAGATGATGAGCATCCGGCTTCGCACGAGCCCGGGGACATAATACACCTATTTTTAGCCATTATATCATCATATCGGCGCTGTGTAAAGCATATTTCGCAACTAAAAGCGGCAATAAACAGGTGTTTTTCCGCCGGCATTGCGGTTTCGGCAGCGATCCGGGACGCTTTTTGGACTTGCTTTTTTGCACAAACAAACACGCTGCGCATGAAAAAGCGCTGTACAAAAATGCGGGTTCTGTGCTATACTGAAATAACAAATTCTGCTCCGCTCCGGCCCGGGCGGGCAAATCGTGTTCGAGCCCGGGCTGCGGCGGTTTTATGCGCCGGCGCAAGGTGCAGCAGAAGGCCGGGAGCATCCGATAAAGAGCGGCGGCCCTGCCCCGCATGTCAGGGGGAAACATCCGCGCTGACACTGCGAGACCCTCAGTCGCCTTACGGCGACAGCCCCCTTTCAGGGGGGCCGATCTAATCCCTGCTCCTTAAATCCCTATTCCCTATTCCCTGCACAAGGAGCGATGCCCATGGGCTTTTGGAACGGTTTCGCCGAAAAACACCCCGCGGCGGCAAAATGGATCCGCGAGGGCGGACTCTTCATCATCGTGAGCAATGTCATCGCGGTCTTCAAGTACCTGATCCTGACCTTTCTCCCGGCGGCCTTTGCGTTTTTGCCGCAGACGGACTTCGGCTGGCCGGCGCTGCCGGTGCACTGGGAGATCGGCGGCCGCGCTTTTGACTTCCGGTGGAACATTCTGGGCTACGACGCGGCGTCGGGCGGCATGCGTTATTTCTTCGCCTACATCGTGGCGATGCTGATCGGCGAGGCCGTCAACTTCCCGCTGCAGCGCAACCTCGTCTTTCGCAGCAAGGGCAATATCGCCTATCAGATCCTCTGGTATTTCATCGCGTTTTTTATCATCACCTGCATCGTCAACTCGATCAACTGCATCTGGGTGGCGGTCGGCGGCGTCTTTGTGCCCGCGGCGGTCTACAACATCGTCACGGTCCTGCTCAACGGCGGCGTCTCCATGGTCATCTTCTTCATCGTGAACAAGATCATCTTCCCCGAGAGAGAGGCGAAGAGGTGATTTTTTAAGGAGGGATCGTCCTTCAAAACCTGCTCATCAGCTGACACGGCCCCGTGTTTTACGGCATGGGCGTCAGCGAGGCGGACTTCGTGCTCCTGAAGAGCGGCGGGCGAGCGCCGCTCTTCCTTTTGCCTTGGTTGCATTTTTCGCCGGAACATGGTATAAAAAGGGATAAAAACGCACACTCAAAGGAGGCGCACGCCTTGTTTATCTCGTTCTTTCTCCTCTGCCGGGCGCGGGGGCTGCTGCTGACGCCGGATCAGTGGATCATGCTGCTTTCGGCAATGGAAAAGGGCCTCCACGGCTCTACGCTCGGCGGCTTCTATCAGCTCTGCCGCTGCCTGCTCTTGAAAAGCGAGACGGAATTCGACCTCTTTGACGAGGTCTTTTCGGAGTTCTTCGGGTCTCTTCGCCCCGAGGCGGAGATCCCCGAGGAGATGAAGAGCTGGCTCGAGCACCCGGCAGACGATCTGGAGCGCGTGTTCGAGGATCTGCGCAGCGAAGACCTCCCCGACGAGACGATGGAGGATGTGCTGGACTTTTTGAAGTGGCGCCTTGAGACGCAGTTCGAAGAGCACAACGGCGGCAGGCTCTGGATCGGCACGCAGGGCTACACGCCCGTCGGCAACAGCGGAAATCACCCCGGCGGCTTCCGCATCGGCGGCGAGGGGATGAACGGCACGGCGCGCTTTGTTCTGGGCGAGCGCAAGTACCGGGACTTTCGCGCCGACAACGTGCTCGACATCCGCCAGTTCCAAATGGCCTTCCGGCGGCTGCGGCAATTGGCGGTCAGCGAAAACGAGGAGCTCGAGCTCGACGTCGACGGCACGATCCGCGCGACGAGCGACCACGGCGGGATGCTGCACGTCGTAGAGCGGCACCCGCGGCGCAACAACGTGCGCGTGCTGCTGCTGATGGACGCCGGCGGCTCGATGGAGGAGCACGCGGCGCTTGCGTCCCGGCTCTTCCAGGCGGCGACGAAGGCGAACCGCTTCAAGGAGCTCCACACCTATTACTTCCACAACTGTATCTTCGGCATGCTCTACAAAGAGTCGACGCTCGCGTATGACTCGATCATCCCGACCGAGGACGTTTTGGGGCAGTTTTCGCCGGAATGCCGCGTGATCATGGTGGGCGACGCGCGCATGTCGCCCGACGAGTTCACGAAGACGCCCTACAACTGGGCCATTAAAGAAAACGGCCCGAGCGGCCGAGACTGGCTCAAATACATCCGCCAGCACTTCCCGCACTCGATCTGGCTCAACCCGCGGCCGACGCCGACAGACGACAGCTACTGGACGCTCACCCACCGCGAGATCGCGCGTATCGTGCCGATGTACCAGCTCACCTCCGACGGCCTCGCCGCCGGCATCCGAAGACTCATGGCGCGCTCATAGCATTCAAAAAACTGCCGGAGCCCTGCGCTCCGGCAGCACTGCTTTTTGTCCGAAGATGGAGGAAGAAATCGAGGAGGAAAGCTTGTTGGTCCTCGTACTTAAAGGCTTCCCCTTGAGGGGAAGCTGTCAGCCGATAGGCTGACTGATGAGGTGCGTGGAAGCAGCACAAAGCAGCCATACTGCAGATGCGAATCCGCTTGATATTCTCTGCAGAATTTGCTATAGTAAATATTAGGATATACGACAATGCGGCAAAAATTTAGCTATAAATACACAGGATGACATTCTGCCATCCCTACACGGGCGAACACATACTGCAGGAGTGTTTGAAAGCACATAGCGCAGGAAGAGGCCTGCTGATGTCCGAAGAATCAGCAAACACTGACTTGCAGGGAGCTGTCTTGTATCGTTCCTTAAGAGAAGTATAGCATTCGTTCTAAAGGGAGGAAACCAACATGAAGAAAAAGCTGTTCCTTTGCGCCCTGTTCACCACGCTCCTATTTGGGTTGCTGAGCACCAACGCCGGGGCAATCAGCGGCAGCTGTGGTGACGGTGTGACCTATGATCTGGCGGGGGATACGCTGACCATTTCAGGGCATGGTGCGATGACCGATTATTATTGCATAAGAAATTATAAAAAAACTGGAAAAACTGAACCGCCGCCATGGTATAACTTAAAAGAATCTATTAAGAAAGTAATAATCGAAAATGGTGTTACTAGAATTGGAGGGCATGCATTTTATCTTTGTAATCTTACAAGCGTGTCTATTCCGGAAAGCGTGACGAGCATCGGAGAAGATGCGTTTCACTACTGCGACTTAACTAGTTTGACTATTCCAAAAAATGTGACCAGCATCGAGAAATATGCGTTTACAGGTTGTACAGATCTCGCAGTTGTAGAGATTCCAGCTGGCGTGACGGGAATTCATCGTGACGCTTTTACAG
>CAMNAE010000050.1 GCA_946530565.1 uncultured Oscillibacter sp. | reverse complement strand
GACGTTCTTCGTCGCGGCCGCGAGCTCGACGCCGATCACGTCCCCGCTCGTGTAGATGCGGAAATACGGGTTCATGAACGCGTCCTGGACGCGCCGCGCGACGGCAAGGTCCTCGCAGGCCGCGATGCAGCCGGTCGGGAGCCGGATGCTGACCTCCTCGGCGTGCGAGGGACCCGAGAGCACCGCGACCGGGCAGATGCCGCCGGAGGACTCTTTCAATACCTCGGAGAGGCGGCGGTTCGTATCGCGCTCGATGCCCTTGGAGACCGAGACGAGGATCTGCCCCGCATTCAGATAGGGCTTCAGGCGCGCGCCGGTCTCGCGGACCGCGAACGAGGGCGCCGCGCTCACGATCAGCGCCGCGTCGCGCAGGACTTCAAGATCCGCCGTGATCTTCAGCGCCTCAGGGAGCCTGACGCCCGGAAGCAGCGGATTTTCACGCGTTTTTTCAAGCAGCGCGGCCTTTTCCTCCGTACGCGACCAGAGATACGTGTCGTGACCGTTATCGGTCAGGACCATCGCCAGGGCCGTGCCCCAGCCGCCGGTCCCGATGACGACTGCTTTCATGTTGTGCCTCCTTTGTCGCGGTGCAGTGTAAAGCGGTTTTCATTGCCATGGATCAATCGCACGATGTTCGCCCGGTGGCCCCAGATGACCATCGCGCCGAGGACGAAGCCGAGCAGGAGCAAAAAGCCATAGCCCGGGTGGAAGAGCGCGGTGCCGACCGGAAAGAGCGCGCCGGCCGCGATCGAACCGAGCGAGACGTAACGCGTCGCGATCACGAGGATCAAAAACGCGCCCCACACGAGAAGCCCGATCCGCCAGTCGACCATGAGCGCGACTGTGCCGCCGGACAAAATGCCCTTGCCGCCGCGGAAGTGGAACATGCAGGGGAACATGTGCCCCAGAAGGCAGAAGATCGCGGCCCAGTACTGGAAGGTGAGCCGCGCGATCTCTTGGCTCGCGCCGGCGGAGGCGAGCACGTCTGCGCCCAGCGTGAGCGAGAGCCCCCAACCGATGAGCAGCGCGAGCACGGCCTTTAAAACGTCGCTCAGGATCACGAGCGGGACGAGCTTTGCCCCGAAAACACGGTGGAAGTTCGTAAGCCCCGCGTTGCCGCTGCCGTGATTTCTCACATCGTCGTGCAGGATGTACTTTGAGACGAGCACCGAGCCGTTGGAGCAGCCGAGCAGATACGCGATCGGTGCGACGAGCCAGAATTGCGGGCAGCTTAAAAAGACCGTCATCGCGTATCAGTCCTCCTTGTCGCCCTTCTGGCGGATCGTGATCACGATCGGCGTGCCGTCGAGCGCGAAGGTGGAGCGGATGCAGTTTTCGATGTAGCGCCGGTACGAGAAGTGGAACAGGCGCGCGTCGTTGCAGAAGATCACGAAGTGCGGCGGCTTCACGCCGACCTGCGTCATGTAGTAGATCTTGAGGCGCCGGCCCTTGTCAGAGGGCGGCTGCACGCGGGTCTGCGCATCCTCGAGGACACTGTTGAGCATGCCGGTCGTAATGCGCATGGCCGCGTTGTTGACGACGCGGTCGATCAGCGGAAAGAGCTGGGAGACGCGCTGCCCTGTTTTGGCCGAGAGGAACACGATCGGCGCATAGGGCATGAACGCGAGGTCGCGGCGCACGTCGTCCTCCATGTGCTTCATGGTCTTGTCGTCCTTTTCGACTGCGTCCCACTTGTTCATCACGAGAATGCAGGCCTTCCCCGCCTCGTGCGCAAGGCCGGCGACCTTCGTGTCCTGCTCGGTCACGCCCTCGGTCGCGTCGATCATAATGAGGCACACGTCGCTGCGCTCGATCGCCATCGTCGCGCGGAGCACGCTGTAGCGCTCGACGTCCTCTTCCACGCGGCTCTTTTTGCGGATGCCGGCGGTGTCGACGAAGACGAAGCTGCCGTACTCGTTCGAAAGGCGCGTATCGATCGCGTCGCGCGTTGTGCCCGCGACGTCGGAGACGATCACGCGCTCCTCGCCGAGGAGCCGGTTCACGAGCGAGGACTTGCCGGCGTTCGGCTTGCCGATCACCGCCACGCGGATCGCGTCGTCCTCCTCCTCTTCCTCCTCCGCGGGCGGGAAATGCGCGATGCAGGCGTCCAGAAGATCCCCCGTGCCGTGGCCGTGGACCGCGGAGACCGCGATCGGATCGCCGAGGCCGAGGTTGTAGAACTCATAGAAATCCGGATCCGGCGCGCCGACCGAGTCCATTTTGTTGACCGCCAGCACGATCGGCTTGCCGCTCTTTAAAAGCATTGAGGCGACCTCCTGATCGGACGCCGTGAGCCCGGAGCGGATATCGGTCAAAAAGATGATCACGTTCGCGTTTTCGATCGCGATCTCTGCCTGCTCTCGCATGAACGCGAGGATCTGGTTATCGGTGCTCGGCTCGATGCCGCCGGTATCCACCAGGCGGAACGAGCGGCCCGCCCAGTCGGTCTCGCCGTAGATGCGGTCGCGCGTGACGCCGGGGGTGTCCTCGACGATCGAGACACGCTCCCCGATCAGCTTGTTGAACAGCATGGACTTTCCGACATTCGGCCGTCCTACGATCGCCACCAGAGGCTTCATGCTTCCTCACCATCCTTTGTATTATATATATATCTATATCTTATCCGCTGTCATCCTGAAATGATATTATACAGATTCCCCGCGCAAAGCGCAAGGCGGAAAAAACGGCTGTGAAGACGTGTCGCACTTCACAGCCGTTTCATCACTTGTATCCTTATTTCGCAACCACAGACTTGACGACCTTGACCTCACGGCCGTTGTAGCTGCCGCACTCAGGGCACATTCTGTGGGGCAGGTGGAGCGCACCGCACTTCGGGCACTTCACAAGACCCGGGACCGCGAGCTTCCAGTGAGAGCTGCGGCGCTTATCGCGTCTTGCTTTGGATACTTTCCCCTTCGGTACTGCCATATAGACACCTCCTTGCAGGTCAGGTGCAGACAGCCCTGTCTGCCCTCATAATATGCGTATTACTCCAGAAGCTTTGCAAGCGCGGCGAGCCGCGGATCGACCTCTTTTCTGCACGAACAGGGGCCGAGATTCAAGTCGGCGCCGCAGCGCGGGCAGAGGCCCTTGCAGTCCTCTTTGCAGAGCGTCCTGGTATCCATGTCGAGGATCAGTGCCGCGCGCGCGAGCTCTGAAAGATCGACCGCGCCGTCTTCCAACAGCACCAGATCGTCGTCCTCGTCATTGTGCAGCTCTTCTGTCAGGATGCAGAAATACTCGGTCTCCTTCGGGAGGTCGAATTCCCTGCCGCAGCGGTCGCAGGCTGCCGAGAGCAGCGTGGAGATGTGCATCGTGAGCTGCACCATATCCGCGCGGTTGACCGCGTCGCCCCGCACCCGCACCGGGCGCGTGACGCTCTTTCGTCCGTTCAGCGTAAGATCGGAGAGATCCATCTCAAAATCGAACGGAAGCGACTTGCCCGGGCTGTATAAAATTGGCCTGACGTCTAAACGCATAGTGATACCTCATAACGGAACGCTTAGTATTATAATGGATGCGCGGCGCAATGTCAAATGCTTTTTTCGGGAAATGTAAAGTTTTTTGACCGGGTCTAAAAACGCGGAGACGGATCGCTCCGTCTCCGCCGCAGAGATTTTCTCAGCCCTCAAAGCCGCGGCTCGTGAGGTATTTCTTGACCATCAGCGCCACCTTGAAGGTGATCGCGTCGTCGAACTCCCTGAGATCCAGGCCCGTGAGCTTCTTGATCTTTTCAAGGCGGTAGACGAGCGTGTTGCGGTGGACGAAGAGCTTGCGCGCGGTTTCGGAGACGTTGAGGTTGTTTTCAAAGAACTTGTGGATCGTAAAGAGCGTCTCCTTGTCGAGCGCGTCGATCGGGTTCTTCTTGAAGACCTCCTGCAAAAACATTTCGCACATGGTCGTCGGCAGCTGGTAGATGAGGCGCCCGATGCCGAGGTTTTCGTAGTTGATCACGAATTTTTCGGTATCGAAGACCTTGCAGACCTCGATCGCGATCTGCGCCTCTTTATAGCTCTTGGCAAGGTCGCGGAGATGCGTGGCGACGGTGCCGATGCCGATGACGACCGTGTTCTCGTCGTTCACGCGCAGCGCCTCGCTGATCGTCTCGCCGACCTTGTTGAGGTCGCGGCCGGTCGTGCCCTCGCTGACCTGGCGGATCACGACGACGCTGCCGTCGCCCATGCTCAAAACGAACTCGCTCTGCCGGTCCGGGAAGAGCGCCTGCAGCGTCTCGGTCGGGATCGAATCGCCGCGGTTGATCGCGCGGATCACATACACGCCGCGGGAGACCTCGGCCGGGAAGCGGAGCTCCTTTGCGCGCAGGAAGATATCGCCCATGAGGATATTATCGGAGATGATATCCTTCACGAACGCGCCGCAGTCGTGCTTTTCCTCGTAATAGGTCTTGGCCGTGTTCAGCGCGACGGATGCCATCGCGACGATCGTGCGGCTCGTCTCGTCGGTCCCCTGCACAAAGACCGCGTAGTCGAACTGGACGCCCCAGCCGGAGAGGGGCTTGACCGTGCGGCCGTCGAGCTCTGCGAAGGAGCCGCTCCGCTGCATGATCAGGGGGACAAAGCTGTCCCAGTGCTGGCCGATCTGCGTCAGGTCGCTGCAGGCAACGACTGCGCCCTCACCGTCGACCACGCCGATGAGCCGATCTGTGTTCTCCTTGAGCTGCAGGACCACGTTCTGAAAAATTCTGCCGGACATGGATGCGCCTCCTCCATTTTTATCATGACATAATGACCGCATTCAACGCATTATTTACTTTATTATATCGTCACATTAGCCATATTGCAAGAGGAATTTTTCTTTTTTCAACAAAAACTTTGTAGTGTTTTTGTCAGGTTTCACTACTGCCCTGTTTTTGCTCTCAAGAGCGTCTTTCCGGGGTATTTCCGCCTGTTCAGGCAGATATTATTCGACATACGAACAGCATTTTGTCGTTTTAGATCAAAATCAACCATTTCCCGGTCAGAAAAAAGGCAGTGCAGCCGTCTGGCTGCACTGCCTGGGTATCCTGATCTCAGTCGGCCTTGACCTCGGTCACGGTCACGTCCTCGGGCTTGATCTCCTCAGCTTCCGCCTTCGGGGCGGGCGCGTCGGCGATCGCGCTGTCGACGACGACGGCGACGGCCTTCTTCGTGAGCACGGAGTCCTTGATCTGGTCGGCCGTGATGTACTTCTTGACCTGCTCAAGCTCCATGTTGTACTGCTCGGCGAAGCGCTTGAACTCGGCCTCGCAGTCCTCGTCGGTGACCTCGAGCTTCTCGTCCTTCACGATCTGGGCGAGCGCGAGATCGAGACGCACCTGGCGCTCGGCGGGCTCGCGGGCCTCCTCGAGCACCTGCTCCTCGCTGGAGCCGGTGTAGGAGATGTAGTCCTCGTACTTGAGGCCGGAGGACGCCATCTGCATCTTGAAGTTCTGCAGGAACTGCTCCTGCTGGTTGCGGATCATGGCCTCGGGGATGTCGGCGGTGATGCCCTCGGCGACCTTCTGCATGAGCGCGTCCTCAAAGGCCTGGTTGGAGGCCTTCAGGCGCTCGTCCATGAGCTTATTGCGCACGTCGGCCTCATACTCGGCGAAGGTGTCGAACTCGGAGACGTCCTGCGCGAAATCGTCGTCGAGCTCGGGATACTCGCGCTCCTGCACCTCGTGGACCTTGACCTTGAACACGACGGCCTTGCCGGCCAGATCCTCGTGGTAGTCCTCGGGGAAGGTGATGTCAAGATCCTTCTCGTCGCCGGCCTTGCAGCCGATCAGCTGCTCTTCGAAGCCCGGCACGAAGCTCTTGGAGCCGAGCTCGAGGGAGTGATGCTCCGCGGTGCCGCCGTCGAACGGCTTGCCGTCGAGGAGGCCCTGATAGTCGATGACGACGGTGTCGCCCTCTTTCGCCTCACGCTCAACGGTCACGAGGCGGGAGTTGCGCTGCCGGACCTGCTGGATGCGCGCCGCGACGTCCTCGTCGGTCACGCTGACCTCGGCCTTTTCGGCGTGCAGGCCCTTGTACTCACCGAGCTTGACCTCGGGATAGACCGGGGCGGTCGCCTTGAAGGTGAAGCCCTGGGCGCTGATCTCGCCCACCGGCTCAACGGACGGATAGCCGACGACGTTGAGGTCCTGCTCCTTCACGGCGGCCTCATAGGCATCGGGGATCACGATGTTGGCGGCCTCTTCAAAGAAGATGCCCTCACCATAGTAGCGCTCCATCATCTTGCGCGGCGCCTTGCCGGGGCGGAAGCCGGGAACGCGGATGCTCTTGCGGTTCTTGAGATACGCCTTCTGCAGCGCGGCCTCAAATTCCTCGGCACCGATCTCGATCGTCAGCGCGACCTGGCTCTTTTCCAGTTTTTCACAGCTCTTGACAGTCATAATGTAAATTCCTCCGTTCATCTGCCCCGATCTCGCCGAGCTCCGGCATCCGGTGCAAAACGATATAATAGCAGATAATAATTGAAATATCCAGTCTTTTTTGCGTCAATCGCAAATTTTTTTTGGCACAAAGGCGAGATAGTCCGCCGAAACGAGAGAATAGTCGACCCCGCCGGCCACGCCCTCGATCCTGCGGCGGATCGCGTGGGAGTGGAGGTGCCCGTAATAGCAGCGCTTCACGCCCCACTCGGAGAGCAGTCTCAGGATCGGCTCGCAGCGGTAGCCCACATAGAGCGGCGGGTAGTGCAGAAAGCAGAGGATCTCGCGCCCCTCGGCGGCGCGGAAGCTCGCCTCGATGCGCCCGACCTCGCGGTTCAGGACCTTTTCGTTCTGCCCGCCCTGCTCCTCTTCGAAAAACCAGCCGCGGCTGCCGCAGATCGCGGCGCCGCCGTGGAAATACGCGTTGTTGTGCAGGATCTGCAGCGTCGTAAAGCCCTTTTCATCGAAGAAGCGCTGCATCTTGGTATTCGTGTTCCACCAGTAGTCGTGGTTCCCCTTGAGCAGGATCTTCCGGCAGGGGAACTGCTCTAAAAAGCGGAAGTCCGCCTCGGACTCCTCAAGCGACATGCCCCAGGAGGTGTCCCCGGCGAGGATGAGCGTATCCTCGGCAGAGAGCCGCGCAAGGCTCTCGCCGATGCGCTCCACGTAATTCTCCCAGGCCTTGCCGAAGACCTCCATCGACTTATTCGTCGAGAGCGCCAGATGCAGATCGCCGATCGCGTAGAGCGCCATCAGCGCAGGAAGGAGAGTACGACGCCGTCCATCTGCGGCTTCTCGACCGCAAGGTCGAAGCGGCGCGTCTTGTTCTTCAGGGCCGCGAGACGCTTCGGGATCGCAACGCCGCTCGCCGCATGCAGCTGCTCCAAAAGCTCCACGCCGTCACCCTTCACGTCCTGCCCGATCGCGCGGAGCACGTGGTTGCAGAACTTATAGGGCGAGGCGGTCGAGGCGAAGACCATCGGCGTTTTATCGCCGGTCTCGGCGCGGTACTGCTCGCACACATGCGCCGCGACCGCGCTGTGGGTGTCGATCAGGTAGCCGTAGTCCTTTTCATAGTGGGCGATCGTTGAGAGCGTCTCCTCCTCGGTGGAAAAGCCCGCCCAGAAGAGCGTATGGAGCTTTTCGAGGATGGCGTCGGTCACGGTGTAGCGGCCGGAGGACGCGAGCGCTTCCATGTAGCCGCGTACGAGCGCATCGTCGCCGCCGGAGAGATCGAAGAGCAGGCGCTCTAAGTTGCTCGAGACGAGGATGTCCATCGAGGGGCTCATCGTCGTGTGGAAGGGGCGGTTGCGGTCGTAGGTGCCGGTGCGCAGGAAGTCGGTGAGAACGTCGTTACGGTTGCTCGCGCAGATGAGCTTTTTGACCGGGAGCCCCATGCGCTCGGCGTAGTACGCGGCGAGGATGTCGCCGAAGTTGCCGGTCGGCACGCAGAAATTGACCTTGTCGCCCATGCGGAGAGCGCCGCTGCCGAGAAGATCACAGTAGGCGGAGATGTAGTAGACGACCTGCGGCAGGATCCGGCCCCAGTTGATCGAGTTGGCCGAGGAGAGGAAGTAGCCGCGCCCGGCGAGCGTCTCACGGATCTTCTCATCCGAGAAGATGCGCTTGACGCCGGCCTGTGCGTCGTCGAAATTGCCGACGACCGCGCACACGCCCACGTTTTCGCCCTCCTGCGTGACCATCTGCGTCTCCTGCACCTTCGAGACGCCGTCCTTCGGGTAGAAGACCATGATCTTCGTCTGCTCCACGTCGGCAAAGCCCTCCATCGCGGCCTTGCCGGTATCGCCCGAGGTCGCGACGAGGATGCAGGCGGTCTTCTTCTCGCCGGTCTTTTTGAGCGCGGCGGAGAGGAGCTGCGGCAGCATCTGCAGTGCCATGTCCTTAAAGGCGGAGGTCGGGCCGTGCCAGAGCTCCAGGCACCAGGTATTGCCGTCGACCTTTCGCAGCGGCGCGGCCGCCGGGGTGTCGAAGCGATCAGGGCCGTAGGCGGTCTCGGAGAACTTCAAAAGCTCTTCATAGCTGTAGTCGGTGAGGTAGAGCGCCATGACCTTCGCCGCGCGGACCGGATAGGGCGCGTCGATCAGCTCTTTTAAAAAGCCCTCGTCGATCTGCGGGATCCCGACGGGCGTCAGGAGCCCGCCGTCGCGGGAGAGACCGCGCTCGATGGCGACCGCGGACTCAAGACGGAGC
>CAMNAE010000049.1 GCA_946530565.1 uncultured Oscillibacter sp. | reverse complement strand
TTATACAAAAACAGCTTATTATACCCCGTAAGCTGCTTCTTGTCAAACACCTCAGCCCTGTTTTTGACCGGGATCACAGATGCGCGCAATAAAAACGACCGCTCTTCGAGAGGATCGAACAGCGGTCGCAGTTTATTCAGGCCTCGGCAGCCGGGCGATAGGCAGAGGTCAGGATCTTTTCGAAGATCGGAGCTTCAGGGTCTTCGATGCGGCGCAGGATCTGTTCCCCAGCGGAGAGCCCAAGATCCTCTACGGGTTGAATGATACAGTCCATTTTATCGGAAAAGAGCGGGTTGATATTGGAATCAAAGTCCACAAAAGCGACAAGCTCGATATCCCGTTTGAGCGTGAGCCCCTTCTGGTTGAGATAGATCAGCGTCTCAGAGGCCATGAGCCCCTGACAGACCACGAGCGCGTCGCAGGAACGGGCGAGCAGCGCGTCGAGACAGGCTCTGGCGCTGCGCTCCATCGAGTCACCGTAGACGATCAGCTCCTCGTCATCAGGGAGCCCGCAGTCCACGATAGCATGGCGGTAGGCAGAGATACGCTCTTTGGTCGATGAGAGCCGCGGGAGACCGCCAATGATTCCGATGCGCCGTTTGCCGCGCTGGTAGAGGCGGCAGACAGCGCGGTAGATCGGCTGGAAGTTGGAGACACTGACGCTGGAAAAGCTGTTATCATCGAATGTGCGGTCGACGAGGACCAGCGGAAAGCCGGTCGGGATCAGACTGCGAAAGCGTTCAGGATCGTCCATCGTCGAGGCGACGAGCAGTCCGTCGACAAGTCCTGCAGTCAAAAGCCGAAGGTTCGTCTCCTCCCGATCCATATTTTCCTTTGTATTTGCGATGATCAGGTGATACCCCTTCGTCGACAGATAGTTTTCAACCGACTCGATCATCGTACCGAAAAAGCGATTGGAGATATCCGGCACGATAAAGCCGACCGTCCGCTTTTTCCCGGTGCGGAACGAGCGGGCTGAGGCGTCGGGCGTATAACCCAGCTGCTTGATGGCAGCATAGACCTTTTCGCGCGTCTCGTCGGAGACATAGCGGGTCTCGTTGATGGTATGTGAAACCGTTGCGGTGGAGACGCCGGCAAGGCGCGCAACGTCGCTGATCGTCACTTTCATGATAGCCTTCCTTTTTTGCGTAAAGACCGTAAAGCTTGCGTAAGAGAATTCAAGGCAGATTATAGAGCAAGCATGTCCTTTCGTCAAGAATAACCGGATCAAATGAAGCGTATTTGTCGTTTTAGACAATATTTGTTGGCAATTAAGCTGGAAAACGACATAAAAGTTAGGAAAAATGTCAGTTGCGCTGTTGATAAGAATCTGTTATCATAGCAATGTAAACGTTTACTAAAAACGTTTGCGCAATCGATTTTGAGAGTGTGACAGCGCTGTGTGCAGCAGGCTGTTGATTTTGAAAGGAGCACCTCATCTATGAAAACACAGATTGGTATCAACGGGTTTGGCCGCATCGGCCGTTTGGTCCTTCGCAACTCCATCGGTCGCGATGACGTGGAGATCGTCGGCATCAACGACCCCTTTATGGCCCCCGACTATATGGCCTACATGCTCCGCTACGATTCCATGCACGGCAAGTTCAAGGGCGAGGTCTCCTATGCCGACGGAGCCCTGGTCGTGAACGGCCGCAGTATCCCGGTCTTTGCCGAGATGGAGCCCAGGGATATCCCCTGGGGCAAGGTCGGTGCTGAGTTCGTGGTTGAATCCACCGGCAAGCACCTCACCAAAGAGACCTGCCAGGGCCACATCGACGCCGGTGCAAAGCATGTGATCATGGGCGCTCCCTCCAAGGACGATACCCCGATGTTCGTCATGGGCGTCAACCATGAGACCTATACCCCGGATATGACCTTTGTCTCCAACGCCTCCTGCACCACCAACGGCCTTGCTCCGATCGCGATGGTTCTCCACAAGAAATATGGCATTCGTGACGGTCTGATGACCACAGTACACTCTGTTACTCCGACCCAGAAGCTGCTCGACTCCGCTTCCATGAAGGACTGGCGCGGCGGCAGAGCTGCGACGGCCAATATCATCCCCTCCACCACCGGCGCTGCCAAGGCTGTCGGCCGCGTGATCCCCGAGCTCAACGGCAAGCTGACCGGCATGAGCATGCGTGTTCCGACGCTCGATGTCTCTGTCGTCGACCTGACGGTCAACCTTGAAAAGCCCGCCACCTATGAGGATATCTGCGCTGCTATGAAGGAGGCCTCCGAGACCTATCTCAAGGGCATTCTCGGCTATACCGATGAGCCCGTCGTCTCCAGCGACTTTATCGGCGAGACCCATTCCTCCACTTTCGATGCGCAGGCCGGTATCTCCCTTACGAAGACCTTCGTCAAGGTGATCTCCTGGTACGACAACGAGTCTGGCTACGCACACCGTGTGCTCGATCTCGCAAGCTACATGCACAGCGTCGATACCGCTAAATAATCACATTTTAAGGCAGTATAACGCCCCGACTGATTATTTTGATCAGCCGGGGCGTTTTCTGCTGTACCTATTATCGTAAAGGATGCATCAGATCGATCATGTACGGTCCGGGAACTTTGCGCACATGCGGTCAAGCTCCTCCACGATCGCCTTGAGCTCGCTTTTGGTCATCGTGACCTCGAGCTCCGCGGTGTCGTTTCCGTCCATCGTGTCGGGCAGATAAAAGCTCACCCAAAGTCGGAAACGGTCCTCCCCTTCCGCAACGCCGCTGAGCGAAAAAAAAGGGCTTAAAAAGTCGCTTTCATAGACCTGCTTGACGCCGGCGCAGAGCACCTTCAGCCCAGTCGTCATCTCCTGCAGCTCATAGGTCAGAAGGCAGGCATTGGAGTCCTTGTGAAGATCCCCGTCGACATCCCGCCAGGAACAGCGCAGCACCAGTGAATTCTTGTCGTCACCATCGGGGTCGTATTCTCCCTCAGGGAGCTCATAACGGGTGATCAGCAGCTCGAGGCTTTCCAGTTCATTTTCAAAACGCATCTATTTCACCTGCCCTGTTTACAGCTTGCGCAGATCCGGGTCGTTGTGATGCTCGGCGTAGAAGCGGTTATAGGCCTGCAGCTGCCATTCAAGCTTCTTCGGAGTGTCGAGCCCATAGGGGCAACGGCTCTTGCACAGGTCGCAGTGCACGCAGTCTGCGATCTTCTGCATCTCTTCGTACCATTCATCAGTAAGATAGCTCCAGTACGGGCCGCGGTGGAGCAGCTCGTTCATGCGGCAGGCGAAATCGATCCGGATGCCGACCGTGCAGGGCTTGCAGTAGCCGCAGCCGCGGCAGAATTCATGGCCGAGTTCCCTGCGGTCCTTCTCGATCTGTTCGGCGAGCGTCTCGTCCATATCCGGATCGCGTTTTGCAAGCTCCAGCCACTCCTGAAGCTCGCTCTCCTTCTGAATGCCCCAGATGGGGACGACGCTCTCATGCTGCTTCATAAAGGCATAGCAGGCCGCGGCGTTGTTCAGAAGGCCACCGGAGAGGCCCTTCATCGCGATAAAGCCCATATCCGCGGCGACTGCATCGTGCATAAGGTCGATATCCGCCTGTGAGGAGATGTGGCTGAAGGGAAACTGCAGCGTCTCATACCAACCTGAGGCGATCGCCTGTTTTGCGACCGGCAGGCGGTGGTTTGTGATGCCGATATGGCGCACATAGCCGCGCTTCTGCATTTCGAGAGCCGCGGCATACGGACCGTCGGGGTCCTCGGGTGAGGGCAGCTCCTCAGGATTGTGAAACTGCAGAAGATCGATGTAATCGGTCCGCAGGCGCTTCAGGCTCAGCTCGATGTGCTGCATCGCGGTCGCCTTGTCCTTTGCACCGGTCTTGGTCGAAATGATCACATTCTGCCGGATGCCCTCAAAGGCCTCGCCGAGCTTTTCTTCGCTGTCGGAATAGGCGTTGGCGGTATCGAAGTAGTTGATGCCGCCCTCATATGCGTGGCGGACGAGCCGGACAGCGTCGGCCCTGGAGATACGCTGGATGGGAAGCGCACCGAACGCGGTCTTGGTGACCATCAGTTCTGTGCGCCCAAGTCGAACAAGCTTCATACAGGAATGCCTCCTTTTTCATCATCGACATCTATTATACAGGAATATACGGTATTTGAAAAGGTTTTTCTTTCCCTCTTGCGGCTCCTGGAGCATTCGGTTATAATAACAGCATCTGAATGATGAAAGGATGCGAGCGTTATGGCAGTTTCCATCTCTCTTGCCGGCAAAAACGCGGTCGTCGTCGGCGGCGCCGGCGGCATGGGCCGCTGTACGGCCAGGCTTCTGGCCGAGGCCGGCGCAAATGTGTTCATTGCTGATCTCCACGGTGAGGAAGCCGCGGTGACGTCTCAGGAGATCATCCGGGACTTCGGCGTGAAGTCCGCCTCCTGCGAATGCAATGTCACGAATAAAGCGCAGGTCGAAGCCGCAGCCAAGGCAGCCGAACAGTTCCTCGGCAGGATCGATATCCTCAACTGCATCGCCGGAGCGAGCACGAAGGTGGATTTCCTCGAGATGCCCGAGGAGGTCTATCAGTTCATGATGGACGTGAATGCAAAGGGCACGTTCCTTGTCGATCAGGCGTTTTTGAAGCGCATGATCCCGAACGGTGCGGGCAAGGTCGTCAATATGTCGTCGATGTCCGGCAAAGAGGGCTATGCGACGAACATCGCCTATACCGCCAGCAAGTTTGCCGTGACCGGTATGACCCAGGCGATCGCAAAATACTGCGCGCCGTATAACATCAATGTAAACTGTGTATGCCCCGGCATCGTTCACACCGCGATCTGGGATAAGCTTTTGCAGGATGTCAAAGATGCCGGCGGCGATCCGGACGCATACTGGGAAGAGCGCATCGGCGGGATCCCGCTCAAGCGGCCCCAGACGATGGAAGACATCGCCCGGATGTTCCTCTATCTCTCCTCTCCCTTTGCTGACAACATGACCGGTCAGAGCATCAACGTGACCGGCGGACTGATTCTTCACTGATACTGAATACTGTCTTAGCAAGCAAGCTGCGCTTTTCCGGTACATGCCGGATAGGAGCGCAGCTTGTTTTTGTCAGTTCTGATCCAAAAGCAGCGGTTTGAGCCGTTCGGGGATCGCGTCGATCAGGCAGTCAGCAAACACCTCTTCGCTCAGCTTGCTCTCACCGAAGGCCCAGTCCGCATAGAGATGCGTTGCACCGTAGATATAGAGCCGCAGCTCCGTATCAAGGTCAGGAGGCAGAGCATACAAACCATGACGTTTTGCAATATACGCAGCAAAAACCTGATAGGCGTTTTGGGCGGAAGTAATGGCATAAGTGCCGCGTGTATTTGTGAGCGCATTGTACATAAAATCCTTGTGCGCAAGATAAAAACGGATATTCGCCTGTACCAGTTCTTTAAAGCTGAATTCTCCGGATTCCAGCTTCTCCATCAGGCGATCGCCTTCGGATTGATGGATATAGAGCACGAGCTCGTCGCGGTTTTTAAAGTGGTTGTAGTAGGTCTGCATGGAAAGACCGGACTCTGCTGCGATCCTGCGCACCGTGATCTTATCGATCGGGGCAGTCTCCGCAAGCCGCAGCAGCGTCGCGGCCAGCCGTCTCTTCGTTCCGCGTGTGCTCATAAAAGCCTCCTGGATCATCAATTGACCGGGATCGGACCTGTCGGCAGATATTCCTCACCTTCGCGGGTACAGGAAAGGGCTCCGGCGGTCAGCTCGGTCAGAGAATGAGAAAAGGTTGAAAAAGCAGTATCGGGAAACGCGAGCAGGAGTGAAACCTCCTGGCCATAGGAAACATTGCGGACCATGCCGCCGGAACGCTCTGTGAGCTTCACTACGCGCTCATAAAGCGGGTAGGGACAGGAGAGCGACCAGAGCTCCCAGAGACACATTTTAGCGATCTGTGCTGCTGTAAGGGCGTCCTTTGCCGCCTGGGCGTACGCACGGGTAAGCCCGCCGGCGCCAAGAAGGATCCCGCCGAAATAGCGGGTCACGACACAGCAGACATCGGTGACCGCGGAGCGAACGAAAACATTGAGCATCGGCTGTCCGGCGGTCCCCTGCGGCTCGCCGTCGTCACTGTAGCGCAATGATCCGTCGCGGAGAGAGTAACACCAGCAGTTGTGCCGTGCATCATGGTACTTTGAGCGCATTTCAGCGATCAGCGCGCGCGCCTCCGCTTCGCTCGTGACCGGCCAGATGTGGCAGATGAAGCGGGAGCGCTTCTCGGTAAATTCGCTCTCGGCTGCGCACCAGGGTCTCAGGTAGGGTTCCATGTTTTATTCCTCCGTGAGATAGGCGGAAAGCTGTCCGGAAAGACGTTCGGTCAGTACCGCCCGCACCAGCACCGCGTCCTCATAGCGGACCTCTTCTACCTGCGCCTCGCGGTAGAGCCGGTCGAGTACAGCACCCTGCTCATAGGGAATGCACAGCAGCACGCGGCGCTTGCCTTTGGCAAGCATCCGGTCGATCATGGTGAGCAGCTCATCAAGCCCCTCACCGGTGCGCGCCGAGACCGAGACGATGTCGTCGCCGTGCGGCATGATGTCGCCGGGCTCCAGCGCGTCGCATTTGTTGAAGATCGTGATGCGCGGAAGTTCCCCGGCGCCCAGCTCCCGGATCAGATCCTCAACGACTTGGACCTGCTCCTGCCACTCAGGGTTGGACACATCGACGACATGCAACAGGAGATCTGCGTATGTAAGCTCTTCAAGCGTTGCCTTGAATGCCTCGACCAACTGATGCGGCAGCTTGCGGATGAAGCCGACGGTGTCGGAGATCACAACTTCTGTGGTATCGCTGACCTTCAGGAGCCGGCTCGTTGTATCGAGCGTATCGAAAAGCCGGTTATTTGCGGGGATATCGGCGCCGGTAAGCTTATTTAGCAGCGTCGACTTTCCAGCGTTGGTGTAGCCGACGATCGCGGCGACCGGGATCTCATTGCGCTGCCGTTGGCGTCGCTGCGTGCTGCGCACACGGCGGACCTCCTCAAGATCTTCACGCAGCTTGTCGATCTTGCGGTGGATGTGCCTGCGGTCAGTTTCAAGCTGCGTCTCACCCGGGCCTTTGGATCCGATGGGTCCACGGCCGCTGGTACCGGCCTGCCGCTCAAGGTGAGTCCACATGCCGATCAGACGCGGCAGAAGATAGCGATACTGCGCAAGCTCCACCTGAAGGCGGCCCTCACGGGTCCGGGCTCTCTGGGCAAAGATGTCCAGGATCAATCCGCAGCGGTCGAGCACCTGTACACCGAGCAGCTCGGTGAGGACGCGCATCTGTGCGGGTGAGAGATCATTGTCGAAGATGACCATCGTCGCGTCAGTGTTTTCACAGTATAGCCGGATCTCTGCGGCCTTTCCCTCTCCGATAAAGCTGCGCGGATCCGGTGCTGCGCGTTTTTGAAGCGCAGCACCGACGACCTCGCCTCCGGCGGTTTCCACAAGCGCGGCGAGCTCCTCCATCGTGGAGTCCGTCGCATTTTCCCCAGCCTTGAGCACCGGAGAATTGAGACCTGCGAGCACCACGCGGTCCCGCGGCTTTGCGATCTGAGATGTACCTGTTTCGATCATGCTGTCTCCTAAATGTCGTTGCTTTTAAAAAAATGACGCCTGCGGAGCAGACGTCATTTCATTTCACGGTGTCACGGTCGATCACTGACCAAAGCCAAACTTCTTGTTGAACTTGGCAACGCGTCCGCCGGTATCCACCAGCTTCTGCTTGCCCGTGAAGAAGGGGTGACACTTCGAGCAGACTTCCACCTTGATATCCTTCTTGGTAGAACCTGTCTCAATCACATTACCGCAGGCGCAGGTGATCGTGGTCTGCTGATAAGCGGGATGGATTCCTTCCTTCATTGCTCTCGTTCACCTCTTTCTCTACTATAACTTAGCCTCTCAAAGGCATTTGATATAATAACACAGTCATTTTCAAAATGCAAGGTTTTTTTGCTCTGAAACCACAAAATATTGAAAATATCGTACCATCGATCCGCTATCGTTTTTTGAGCCAAAACGGCAAAATGATTCAGCCAAGCCCAAGCCTCTGTCTCAAAGCAAGGTATGTGAGCGCGCAGAATAATGCCGCAAGCGCAAATGTGCCCCAGAGAAGCGAATAGCTCACAGCATCTCTATCCTTTCTTCGCAGGGCATAGGCCGAGAGAAACACATATAGGCTGAAGAGAGCGAAGATGAGAGAGATCAGATCCGAGAGCACATACGCTTTGAGCGCCGACGCGATCACATAGAGCACAAAGCCGGCAAAGCCGACCGCGGCGCCGCGGCGGAGCCCGTTCGTATCTTTCATAGACATGCAAAGCCCCTCCCCTGTTTACGGCGCTAAAAAGATCCGCTTGCCGCCGCGCCAGGACTGAGCAGTACCGATGCGCTGACAGGACGGCACAGCAGCCTTGAGCTCGGCCTCAAGCGCGTCCGCATCCGCCGGGTCTACAGCCATCAGCAGACCACCTGCCGTCTGCGGATCGTAGAGAAGATCCTGTTTGGCAAGAGGCGTCTCACCAGGATCAACATACGGCTCTGCATAACTCCGGTTGCGATACATTCCCTCAGGGAGAACGCCCATACGCGCCAGCGAGAGCGCCTCCGGGATCAGGTCGAACGCCGAGACAGACAGATGCAGTTCAAGGTCGCTGCCCTGCGCCATCTCGACGGCATGGCCAAGCAGACCAAAGCCGGTCACATCCGTGCAGGCATGAACACGGTGATGCACCATCACATCCCGGGCACTTTTATTGAGCGTGGTCATGAGGCGCCGCGCAAGTGCCATGCTCTCCTTGCTCGCAAGATCTGCTTTTGCTGCCGTTGTCAGCACACCGATGCCGAGCGGCTTGGTGAGAAAGAGCACGTCGCCCGCCTTTGCGCCACTGTTGGGGAGGATATGATCCGGATGTCAAAAGCCCGTGACCGCAAGTCCGTATTTTGGTTCCTCATC
>CAMNAE010000048.1 GCA_946530565.1 uncultured Oscillibacter sp. | reverse complement strand
TCCGACATCACCGAAAAGCATGAACAGCGTGAGATTGACGCCGCCGTGCGCGACGCGGTCATCTCCACGCTCACCAATATGTACAATACCGTCTGGCTCATCAATGACGTTGAGACCGAGCAGTGCTCGCTCTATCATACTGATGCCGATGCCGCGCACACCGATGCGATCCGCAACGCGCTGAGCCACGCGAAGTACAGCGACACCAAAACCGAATACGTCAACACGATGGTCGCCGAGGAGGACCGCGAGCGCATGCAGATCCAGATCGGCCTGCCGTATATCCTCGAGCAGTTCCAGACACGCGACCAGTTCTCGGTGCGCTTTTTAAGGGCGCTCGAGTCCGGAGACCGCTACTACCGCGTCGACTTCGGCAAGGTGCGCATGCCCGGCGGACGGATCGGCGTGACGATGGGCTTTGTCGACGTCGACGACATGATCCGCAAGGAGAAGGAGATGCAGCGCACGCTGCGCGACGCGATGGAGGCCGCCAATGCCTCCAGCCGCGCCAAGAGCGATTTTCTCGCGAGCATGAGCCACGACATGCGAACGCCGATGAACGGCATCATCGGCATGACCGCGATCGCCGCGACGCATCTCGACGACCGGGAACGCGTGGCCGACTGTCTCAAAAAGATCACGGACTCCTCGGCGCATCTGCTCTCGCTCATCAACGAGGTGCTCGACATGAACAAGATCGAATCCGGCAAGGTAGAGCTTGCCGAAGAGGAACTCGACCTTGCCGAGCTTTTCGACAGTGTGCTTGCGATGACCCGTCCGCAGGTGACGGCAAAGGGGCATCATCTCACGGTGAACATCGGCGAGGTCCCGCACGAGAAGGTGATCGGCGACAGCACGCGCGTGCGCGAGATCCTGGTGAATCTTCTGAGCAACGCGATCAAGTACACGCCTGACGGCGGGCGGATCGTCTGCTCGCTCAATGAACGTGCCTCCTCCCTGCCCGACATCGGCCTGTATGAGTTCATCGTGGAAGACAACGGCATCGGCATGACGCCGGAATTTCTGGAGCAGATCTTCGAGCCCTTCACGCGCGCCGAAGACAAGGCCGCGCTCGCCCAGCACGGCACAGGGCTCGGCCTTGCGATCACGCGGAACCTTGTGCGCATGATGGGCGGCGACATCCATGTTGAGAGCACGCACGGCCATGGCAGCAAATTTACGGCAACGATGTATCTGCGCCTGCAGGAGTCCGGAAACACCGTGCATGAAAACTTTGTGGATCTGCATGTGCTCGTGGCCGACGACGATCCGGTGAGCTGCGAGTCCGCCTGCTGCATTTTAAATGACCTCGGCATGAACAGCGAATGGGCGCTCTCGGGCCGGGCTGCGGTCGAGCGCGTGCAGACGCGGCATGAACAGGGCCGCGACTTCTACGCGGTCATACTTGACTGGAAGATGCCGGACATGAGCGGTGTGGAGACGACGCGCCGCATCCGCGCAGCCGTCGGCGCGGATATGCCGATCATCGTGATCTCCGCCTATGACTGGTCCGACATCGAGTCCGAGGCCCGGGCCGCCGGCGTGAGCGCGTTCATCAGCAAACCGCTTTTCAAGACGAAGTTTGTGCGCGTCTTCTCGTCTCTGCTCGAGCACAACAGCGTCGCGGAGGATCACGCGCCGCTCAGGAAGCTCGAGGAGCTGCGCTTCGACGGCCGGCATGTGCTGCTCGCCGAGGACAACCCGATCAACGCCGAGATCGCGATGCACATTCTCGAGATGACCGGGCTCATCGTTGACCACGCCGAGGACGGGCTCGAGGCGCTCGAAATGTTTAAAAACGCGCCGGAGGACAGATACGCCCTGGTATTTATGGATATCCAGATGCCGCGCATGAACGGCTATGACACGGCAAAGGCGATCCGCGCGCTCCCCTCGGAAAACGCGCAGCAGATCCCGATCATCGCGATGACTGCGAACGCCTTTGAAGAGGACCGGCAGAACGCCTTCAAGGCCGGCATGAACGGACATATTGCAAAGCCCCTGAATTTCGATGAGCTATCCTCCGTTTTGCAGCAGTGGCTCTGAAAGCGCTTCAGCCGCGGCGGCGCGCGGGAGAATGCCGAGTACGAGATTTTCGCGCACATTTCGCGGGAGCGGAACATGAGACTCAAAGAGGGCCGAGAGGCACTGGAAGAGCGCTGAGACCGCCGGGGCGTTACGCCCTTGGAGGACAGCGGCTGTTACGATTTCGATGACGATGCCGACGACTGCGACCGGGATGATGACGGCCGGGACTCCTGGGCAGCAGCGACACCGACTGGGACTCGGACTTGTGAGGAACGCGACGATGCGATGATCACAAAACTCCGGGAAATCCTTTGAAAATATCAAGTTAAGGGGGCAGCTTTTTGCGATTCTGCTAAAGTTGCCCCCTTAACGATCCGTTCCGCTGCATTGCCGCAGTGAAGGAGCCTGTTTTGCCGGCTCCCGGAATACGCCGGCCGGCCCGGAGAGAGCGTGGCCGCCCCCTGGTACACCGGCGGCTTCGGCGCGGCCCGGGCCGACATTGACGCTATCTGCCGCTGACTATCTGCGGCGCTGCGCAGCGAAAAGGAAACCTGTTCATGAAGCCGGCTCAACAGCTTCATAAGCCTGTCTCCAAAACATAAAGGAGGGACTCCATGGAACCGAAAAACAAGCTATATCTTGCCCTGATCGGCCTGGTGCTGGCAGCGACTGCCGGCGTAGTGGTCGGGTATCTTCGCTCCCGGCCGGCGGCGCCGCTGCCTGCCGCAGCTGCGGCGCCGGAGGTGGTGGTGCGTGAAAAAGAGGTTGAAAAGATCATTGAGGTGGAAAAGGAGATCACCGCCGAGATCATCGAAGATGAGCTCAAGGACGTGGGCCTCCTGATCACTGAGGAGTACTACTTCACCGAGGTCGTCAGCTACACCAGCAACAAGACCTTGTGGCATTTCGACATCCCCTTTACCGAGTCGGCGTATCTGGCCTCTTACGAGGGCGTGGTGACCGCCGGGGTCGATTTTTCCATGATCGGCGTCCAGAAAAACGACGAGACCAGCTCCATCGTGGTCTCCATTCCCGCGGCGGTCATCCTGAACGTGGATATCGACCCGGAGAGCTTCATCCTCTATGAGGAAAAAACCGGCCTCGGGAACCCTGTCTCGGTGCGGGATTTCAATGACTCCTTAGTGGAGCTGGAGAATACAGCCCGCCTGAAGGCAAGGGAGCGGGGCGTGCTGGACCAGGCAGACGAAAACGCCCGGCGGATGATCCGCAGCTTGATCACGGGCCTCGTGGACAGCAGCTATTCCATCCGCTTCGCCGTTACGGAGTAAAGGAGGCGGGAAAGCTATGGAACGAAATCTCAAACGGACCTTGATCGCCCTTTTGCTGGTGCTGCTGGCGGTGATCTCTGCCCTGCCGGTGGCGGATCTTGCCGCCGCCCCGGAGACCCATGCTGCCACCATCGCCTCTATCGACGATAAGACCACGACCGTATTGAAGCTCACGGCAGTTTCCGCGCTGGCCTCCACCGCAGTCTCTGCCGCGCCGGGGGACCTCGCCACCCCCATTTCCGAAAAGCTGGCAGATTTTTCCGAGTATTTCCTGCTGATCCTCTGTGTGCTCTTCGCTGAAAAGTATCTGCTCTCCCTCGTCGGCTACGGCGCCTTTCGCGTCTTGGTGCCACTTGCGTGCCTGCTTGCCGCAGCAAGCCTTTTCGTGCGGCCCCGCACGCTTCGCCGCATCGCGGGCAAGGCTGCCGTGTTTGGCCTGGCTCTCTTTTTGGTGATCCCCCTGAGCATCCGGGCCTCCGACCTCATCTATGGTGTCTATCAGGACTCCATCAACGCGACGATCGCCTCGGCGGAGCAGCTCTCCGAAGAGAATGTAGCAGAGGAAGAAGCGGAGGAGGCGGAGGGTAGCACCATCTTAAGCCGGGTCTCCGAGAGCGTGACGAGCCTGACCGACCGGGCAGCCAACATGGTGCGGCGCTTTGTGGAGACTCTGGCGATCATGATCGTCACCTCCTGCCTCATCCCTCTTTTGGTGCTGGTGTTTTTCTTCTGGCTGATCAAGCTGATCACCGGCATGGACCCGGCCGTGTTCCTGCCTCCGCGCCATTCGTCGGAAGCAAGGACCCCGCCCGCTCCGCCCGCGGGCAGTGCCTGAGTCTTACCGAGGTGCGGGTTCTGACAGCAGAGGCGGCAAACGAACAGATATTCCTTCATATAGCCCTGGCCCGCAGCACGCTCTATCGTTATCTGGATCAATACCGCAGAGGCGGAAGCTGATACGTTTTTCGTCAAGGTGCACAAAATAGCCCTGAGACGGCATCTTGCGTCCCGGGACAAAATCCGGTAAAATGACAGCAGTTTCTGATCCATTTCACAGTTTTTCAGCAAGGAGACTCTGCCATGTCTGCTGCCGCCCTTTTTTCCCTTGTTCTGTTTGTCCTCACCTATGTGCTCATGTTCACGCTGCAGCGTATACGGCCCTGGGTATCGCTTGCTTCGGCAGTCATCTTCGTATCGGTCGGCTCGCTTGGCCTGATCCCCGGCTTTTCGTATACTCTGCCGGACGCGCTGCGCGAGGTCGACTGGAACGTCCTGCTGATGATCACGGGCATTATGGGCTCGGTGTTTCTCTTCATCGCCTCAAAAATGCCGATGCGCATGAGCGAGTGGATCCTGTCGCATGTGCGCTCGGCGCGCACGGCCATGGTTCTCATGGTCATGCTGGCCGGGATCGTCTCGGCCTTCATCGACAACGTGGCGACGGTACTGATGCTCGCCCCGGTCGCGCTCGCGATGTGCCAAAAGCTCGATGTCTCCCCCGTCGCGCCGATCGTCTGCCTCTCGCTCTCTTCAAACCTGCAGGGCGCGGCGACGCTTGTCGGCGATACGACGAGCATTCTGCTCGCGCGGCAGGCGGGCATGGACTTTATGGACTTCTTCTTCATGGACGGCCGCCCCGGCATGTTCTTCGTGACCGAGGCCGGCGCGGTGATGACGGTCTTTCTGCTGCTGTGGATCTTCCGGGACTTAAAGGCCGAGGTCCATGTCGACGGGCAGACGGAGGTCACAGATCTCGTGCCGACCTTTCTGCTGCTCGGCACGATCCTCTCGCTGATCGCGGTCTCGTTCATTCCCTACGCCTCGACGGCCGAGCCGGGTCAGCTCGCCAAGCCCGAGCTCACGAACGGGCTCATCTGCATCGGCTTTTTTGTGGTCGGCCTTGTTCACCAGACGGTGACCCAGCGCTCGCGCGACCCGCTGCGCCGGGCCGTCGGCGAGATCGACTTTTTAACGCTGCTGCTCCTCGCGGGCCTCTTCATCGTGATCGGCGGCGTGGAGCGCGCCGGCGTCATCGACCTGCTCGCGCGCGGCATCGCCTCCATCGGCGGCAGCGGTGCGGGCGCGGTCTTCATCATCTACACGCTGATCGTCTGGATCAGCGTTGCCTGCTCCGCCTTCATCGACAACATCCCCTACACCGCCGCGATGCTCCCGGTCGTCGCCGAGCTCACCACGGCGCTCTCCGCCTTGACCGGCGCCGCGCTCAGGCCCGAGCTCTTCTACTTCGGGCTCCTTGCCGGCGCGACGCTCGGCGGGAACCTCACGCCGATCGGCGCCTCGGCGAACATCACCGGCCTCGGCCTTTTGCGGCGTGCCGGCTATGAGGTCGAAACGGGCACCTTCATGCGCCTGAGCGTCCCCTTTACGCTGATCGCCGTTGTGACCGGCTACGCGCTGATCTGGCTGATCTGGTCGTAAGAGCGCGCCGCGCAGCCTCGGCTTCGCGCCTGATCGAATAATCCAATAAAGCGAGTTGTTCCCTTCATGCACCAGACTGACCCCGCAAAAATCGAACTCTTCGAGCGCACGCCGATCGGCAGGGCGCTCTTTACGATGGCCCTGCCCACGGTCATGAGCCAGCTCATCACGCTCATCTACAACATGGCCGACACCTGGTTCATCGGCCGCGTGAATAACCCCTATATGGTCGCGGCCTCGTCGCTCGTGCTCACGGTGTTTCTTTTGACCGTCACGATCTCGAATCTCTTCGGCGTCGGCGGCGGCACGCTGACCGTGCACCTCATGGGCGCGGGCGATGAGACAGAAGCCCGGCGTGTCGCGCCGCTGACGCTCCTGCTCGCCTCCGGCGCCGCGCTTCTGTTCAGCCTGCTCGTCGGCGTTTTTATGGACCCGCTGCTGCGGCTCCTCGGCGCGAGCGATTTGACGATCGGCTACGCGCGGCAGTACATTTCAGCGGTCGTCGTGGTCGGCGCGCTGCCGACGGTCCTCTCCGCCGTCATGTCCGCCGAGCTTCGGAACGTCGGATACTCAAAAGAGGCCGGCTTCGGCCTTGCGATGGGCGGTCTATTGAACATCGCGCTCGACCCGCTCTTTATGTTCGTCATCCTGCCGGACGGCTTCCAGGTGCTCGGCGCAGGGATCGCGACGATGCTCTCGAACCTCGCCGCGACGCTCTATTTCATCGTCGTGATCAAACGCGTTTCGCGTGAGAGCGCCCTCTCGATCCCCTGCGGCATCCCGCGCGTGCGGCCGGACTCGCTCAAAAAGATCTTCTCGGTCGGCATCCCCGCGTCGATGAGCGTGCTGTTTTTCGACGTTGCGAACATGTTCGCAAACCGGCTCGCGAGCGGCTACGGCGACATTCCGGTCGCGGCGCTGGGTATCGTGTTCAAGGTCGAGCGCCTCCCGCTCAACACGGGCATCGGCATCTGCCTCGGCATGGCGCCGCTCGTCGCCTACAACTACGCCGCAAAGAACCATGATCGCATGCTCGCCTTCTTCCGCACGGCCCGCGCCGCCGCGGTCGGCATCGCGCTTGTGAGCGCCGTGCTCTACAGCCTCTTCGCCCCGCAGTTCATCCAGCTCTTCATCAACGACGCCGAGACGATCCGCTACGGCACGATGATCTTAAAGGCCCGCTGCCTTGCAACGCCGGTCATGGTCTTGAGCTTCCACATGGTCCACTTCGCGCAGGCGACCGGACAGGCGCGGCTCTCGTTCTGGCTCCCGATCATCCGGCAGTTCGTGTTCAACATCCCGATCATGCTGCTTTTGAACCATTTCTTCGGCCTGGACGGCCTGATCTGGACGCAGCTGACCGCCGACGCGCTCAATGTGATCGCGACCTATATCGTCGCCTCGAACATGCGCTTTGACGGTGAGCGGCTGCGGCTCATCTGACGCGGAGCATGGATCGATAAAAAGTCTTTATAAAAGGTCTTAAAAATAGCTGTCATCCTGAGGAGCATACGCGACGAAGGATCTATCGTTTACCGCACGATCGTTCAGCCGACTGTGCCGTTCTTCTGCCGATAGATCCTTCGCTGATCGCTCAGGATGACAGCTTTTTTATATATACACGCTCATACTGAACTCCATTAAAATGCTTGAAGAGCATTTTATAGCGCCTTCAGGCGCGTTGGAGTTCGCATGAGACGTTTGTTTTGTGCCGGAAGGCACAAAACGGGCAGTGCGCTTTTAAGCGCGCTGGCTCTGCAATAAAGTTTTTATTGCAGAATCGTATCAGATATCGTAGATCCCGCCGCCGATGAACTCGCGGGCGAGCGAGGTGGTCGGCACCGCCTCGGCCGGGATCGTGAGGAAGTAGCTCAGGAACTTCAAAAGCCGCTTTGCCTCAAGATAGGCGTCGCTGTCCGGTGGGACGTTGAAGAGCAGCGGCTCCGCGTAGGTCTTGATCAGCGCGGTCTCGTATAAAAGCGCGGAGTTGAACACGACGTCAGCGCTGTCCTGGAAGGGGAAGATGTGGCTCTCCTCTCCCCTGCGGACGGACGGCCACATGTCGATCGTCGCGCGGGCGGGATAGCCGCGGGTGCGGGCGTCGCGCACGATGCGGCGCAGCAGGCGCGCGTCGGTCGTGGGGATGCGGTTGTGATCGTCGACATTCAGGCTCGTGAGCGCGCTGATGTAGATCTTGAACTTGCTCTCGCCGGGCAGCGCATAGGAGAGCGCGTCGTTGAGGCAGTGGATGCCCTCGATCACGAGCACGTCGCCCTCGGCGAGCTGCAGATAGTCGCCCTGGTACTCCCGCTCGCCCTTTTTGAAGTTGAAGCGCGGCAGCTCGACCCGCTCGCCGTTCAAAAGCCGGGTCATATCCTCGTTGAACTGCGGCACGTCGACCGCCTCGAGGCACTCAAAGTCATAGTTGCCGTCGGCGTCCCTGGGCGTTTCGGCGCGGCCGCGGAAGTAATTGTCGGTCGCGATCGGGTAGGGCGTGAGCCCGCAGGCGCGCAGCTGCGTGCTCAGGCGGTGCGAAAAGGTCGTTTTGCCGCTCGACGACGGGCCCGCGATCATCACGAAGCGCACGTCAGGGCGCGCGGCGATCATCTCGGCGATGTCGCCGATCTTCTTCTCCATCATCGCCTCCTGCGAGAGCACCAGCTGCGTGGAATTTCCGGCGGCGATGCCCTCGTTCAGCGCGCCGACATCGGGAATGTGCACGAGCTCATTGAGCTTGGTCGCGGCGTTGAGCGCCCCGAAGACCTTCATCGAGGGCTTGAAGGGCCGCATGCTCTTCGGGTCAGAGTGCTCCGGGAGGATCAGGACGAAGCCGCCCTCGAACTTTCTGAGCTCGAAATTGTGGAGATAGCCCGCGTCCGGCAGCATATAGCCGTAGAAGTAGTCGACATAGTCACCGAGCCAGTAGACATTCACGCGGGAGCTCACGCGGAAGCGCAGGAGCCGCGCCTTGTCGTCCATGCCGCGGCTCTTGAAAAGCTCGATCGCGTCATCGGTCGGGAGCGACTCCTTGCGGATCACCTCGCGCGCGTCGCGGACCTCGCGCATCCGGGCCTCTACCCTGGCAAGAAGCTCTTCGGTCAGTGCAAAATCGCCCTCGGCGCGGACATACAGGGCGTTCGAGACGGCGTGATCCACCACGATCCGGCGGATGTGCTCTGCACCGGCCACGTCATAAAAGGCGCGCATCAGCAACAGCAGCGCGCTGCGCTCGTAGGTCTGCCAGCCGGGCCGCTCGGTCACGGTGACAAAGCTGAGCGTGCAGTCGCGGTCGATCGTGCGGTTCAGCTCGCAGAGCTTGCCGCTGCGCATGGCCAGAACGATCTCGCTTTGATAGGCGCTCTGGGCCTCTTTCGCAAGCTCGAGGATCGGTGTGCCTGCTTTTACAGTCCGTTCGGTATCGCCGATCTTCACGCGATAGGTGGTCTCGGGCATCAAAATCGCCTCCTGATCTATTAAAGTTGCCCTCATCATACCTT
>CAMNAE010000047.1 GCA_946530565.1 uncultured Oscillibacter sp. | reverse complement strand
AAGAGGCCTCTCTCACGCTCGAGACCCAGGACCCCGAGACCTGGGAGCCGATCGCGGCACTCACGCCCATCACCTTTGCCATTTCCTGAGAGCGCCGCCGGTGCGCAAAACCTTCGCAAATAACAGCTTCGACCTCCGGAAGTCCGATGACTTCCGGAGGTCGTTTGTGCGTATTCAGCTGTTCGCGTCCGCACGCTCATGCATCCGCGCGCACGGGCTCGATGAGCGGGATGCCGTCGTCGTCGGTCGCAAAAACGAGGGCATAGAAGGTCTCCTCCGGGGCCTGGAGAGTACGGCTGTCCGTCTTCGCCCCTGGCGTATAGACCCCGAAGCCGAGGAAGGCCCCGGCGGTATCATAGAACGCGGCGGTCAGGACCGTCCCGGCCGCGGCGTGTTCGCTCGTCACGGTCAATCTGCCGCCCTCGAGCGCAGCGCTCAGAGAAAAGGCCGGCTCCTCTTCGTCCAGGTCGAGCTCTGCTGTGATCTCGAAGCGCGCCGCGATCACGCAGTCCTCACGCGCGACGAAGCCATAGCTCATGTCCACCGAGAGGAGCGTCCCCGCTTCATCGTACCAGCCGGCGAAGACATAGCCCTCGCCGGGATAGGCGACGAGATACACGCGGTCGCCCGCAAGGTACGTGCCCGCGCCGAGCACGCTGCCGTTTTCGCCGATCGACGAAACCTCGACCGTACCGCTCTCCTCGCTGTCGATCAGCGTATCGGCCCTGACCGTCTCGCCGGCGAGCGTCAGGGAGACGTCGCTCTCGGTCTTCGTCTCGCCGCTCGTCAGCGCGACGCCGAGCGCCGTGCCCTCATGCACGCTCAGGTCGTAGTAGTTCAGCCGCCCGCTGAAGGCGCCGGTCTCATCGGTCGACGTAAACGCGCAGCTCACGGTGCCGTCGTCGGTGCCGGTCACGGCGAAGGAGAGCTTCGTGCCGACGTCGCTGACGATAATCTTGCTCTCGCCGCGCTCCAGGATCTCGATCGCGTCCGAATACCACACATCGTCCTCACCGACAAAGTGGTCGTAATAGAGCTTCACGCGCACAGTCGTATAGTCACAGGGCGCGATCACCGGCGCGGCCGAGAAGCTCCAGCCGCTCCACTCCTCGGTCCAGAGGATATTCCTGCCGAGGATCCATGTGCTCCCGTTATAGTAGCTCACTTCCATGCAGAACTTCGCATCAAGGCCGTTGCGCGGCACGGATCCCGACAGCGCCCAGCCGCCCGCGACGAAGGCGTCGCCCGCGCTGCCCTTGACAGGGATGTCCTGCTCCGCCGCCGGCCGGTGTTGGTATGTTTATGTTCGTATTTTTTATTATATTCCTCCCTGAAAGCAAGTCAAGCGCCCCGTTTGGACGCTTTTTCCCGTCAAAGGGCGAAAGATTCTGCGGGCCGCCCGGCGCGGTCTTGTTCGATTCTTCCATCAAATTCCGTATTGCGGAATGGAATTCCGAAAAAAACATCTCCTGCAAATTGACATTCCGGGCCGCGCGTGGTAAAGTATTATTGTATGTGCCGTGCCGCGGAATGAGGAAAGCCGCGCGCGGCTTCGGAGATCAGTGCAAGGCGGGCAAAGGGCGCCCGCAAGTTAAGAGACGAAAGGTGAGATCCGATGTCAAAGAAAAAGTACGTCGTGATGGACGGCAACACCGCTGCCGCCCACGTGGCCTATGCCTTTACCGAGGTCGCGGCCATCTACCCCATCACCCCCTCCTCCCCCATGGCCGAAAAGGTGGATGAGTGGTCTGCCAAGGGCAGAAAGAACCTCTTCGGCACGACGGTGGACGTGATCCAGATGCAGTCCGAGGCCGGCGCCGCCGGTACCTGCCACGGTTCGCTGCAGGCGGGCGCTCTGACCACCACCTTTACCTCCTCTCAGGGATTGATGCTCATGATCCCCGCCATGTACGCCATGGGCGGCCAGTTCCTGCCGAGCGTCATGCACATCGCCTCCCGCGTCGTCACCAGCAACCACCACTCCATCTTCGGTGATCACACCGACTTCATGACCTGCCGCACCACCGGCTACGCCATGCTCATGAGCTCCTCCCCGCAGGAGGCCATGGACCTTGCGGCGGTGGCGCACCTCTCGGCCATCGGCGGCAAGTACGCGTTCATGCACTGCTTCGACGGCTTCCGCACCTCCCACGAGATGCAGCGCATCGAGGCGCTCGACTACGAGGATCTGCGCGGCCTCATCGACCAGAAGGCGCTCAGCGACTTCCGTCACAACTCCCTGAACCCCGAGCACCCGACCAACCGCGGCAACAACGTCAACCCCGACGTGTACTTCCAGTGCAAAGAGGGTGCGAATGAGAAGGCCGCCGCGATGCCCGGCATCGTCCAGCACTACATGGACGAGATCTCCAAGCTGACCGGCCGCGACTACAAGCTCTTCAACTACTACGGCGCGCCCGACGCCGAGGAAGTCATCGTCATCATGTGCTCCGGCTCTGAGGCCGTGAAGGAGACCGTCGACTACCTCAACGCGCAGGGCCGCAAGGTCGGCATGGTGCAGGTGCACCTGTTCCGCCCGTTCTCCGTGGAGCACTTCGCCGCCGCGATCCCCGCAACGTGCAGGAAGATCGCCGTGCTTGACCGCTCCAAGGAGACCGGCTCCGTCGGTGAGCCCCTCTACCTCGACGTCGTCACCGCGCTCAACCAGGCCGACCGCAGCGACATCCGCATCGTCGGCGGCCGCTATGGCCTCTCCAGCAAGGACGCCACCCCGGGCCAGTTCATCGCTGTTTATGATAATCTTAAGCAGGCGAAGCCCAAGAACAACTTCACAATCGGCATCAACGACGACGTGACCCACACCTCCCTCGACTACACCGAGGTCGAGCTCTCCAAGCCCGGCGAGATCGCCTGCAAGCTCTGGGGCCTCGGCGGCGACGGTACCGTCGGCGCGAACAAGAACGCGATCACGACGATCGGCCTCATCGCCGACAAGTACGCCCAGGCATATTTCAGCTATGACTCGATGAAGTCCGGCGGCCTGACGCAGAGCCACCTGCGCTTCGGCGACAATCCGATCCGCTCGACCTACACGGTCTCCTCCGCGGACTTCGTGGCCGTCCACGCGCCCTCGTATGTCAACAAGTACGACACGACCGAGGACCTCAAGGACGGCGGCATCTTCCTTCTCAACTGCCCCTGGAGCGTCGACGAGCTCGAGGAGCGCCTGCCCGGCAAGATGAAGCGCGACCTTGCGAAGAAGCACGCGCAGTTCTACATCATCGACGCCGCGACCCTCGCCGAGGAGGTCGGTCTCGGCCGCAACCGCACCAACAGCATCCTGCAGGCCGCGTTCTTCGCCCTCACCAAGGTCATCCCGCTGGAGACCGCCGTTGAGGACATGAAGAAGAACAACTACGACTCCTACTTCAAGAAGTACGGCCAGGGCACCGTCGACAAGAACAACAAGGCCGTCGACGTCGGCGTGAGCGCCGCGGTCAAGGTCGAGATTCCCGAGAGCTGGGCCGACGCCCCCGACGCCCCCGCGCCCGAGATCAAGACGACTCCGTTCGTGCGCGACATCGTGCTCCCGATGACCCGCGAGCAGGGCAACAAGCTGCCGGTCTCCGTGTTCAAGAAATACGGCGTGCTCGACGGCACCTGGGAGAACGGCACCTCCGCCTACTCCAAGCGCGGCGTGGCCGCGACCGTGCCCGCATGGGACGGCGCAAGCTGCATCCAGTGCAACCGCTGCGCGATGGTCTGCCCGCACGCGGCGATCCGCCCGGTGCTCCTGAGCGACGCCGAAAAGGCCGAGGTCCCCGCCGCGTTTGAGACCGTGCCCGCCAAGGGTCTCGGCAAGGACGCGCCGGCCTACGGCTTCCGCATGCAGGTGAGCCCCTATGACTGCCTGGGCTGCGGCGTGTGCCTGACGGTCTGCCCGGCCAACCAGAGCGAGAAGAGCGCGAACGCCCTCGTCATGAAGCCCTTTGAGGAGATGAAGGCCGAGCAGCCGCTCTTCGACGATGTCGCGATGAACGAGAAGTATCTCAAGCACGACATCATCAACGACAAGACGATCAAGAACATCCAGTTCTCCAAGCCCTACTTCCAGTTCTCCGCAGCCTGCGCCGGCTGCGCCGAGACGGGCTACATCAAGCTCGTGAGCCAGCTGTGCGGCGACCACATGTACGCCGGCAACGCGGCGGGCTGCTCATCCGCCTACTCCGGCGGCGCCCCGATCCTGCCCTACTGCCGTGATGACCGCGGCTACGGCCCGGCCTGGGAGCACTCCCTGTTCGAGGACAACGCCGAGTTCGCCTACGGCTTCTTCCACGCGCAGGACGCGATCCGCAAGGAGCTGCTCCAGCGCTGCGAGACGCTGCGCGACGCCGGCATCGCGACTGACGCCGTGAACGCCTACATCTCCGGCTGGGAGAATAAAGAGACCTCCCGCGCCGTCTCCGATCAGCTGATCGCCGCGCTCGAGGGCTGCGAGGCCCCCGAGGCGAAGTACATCCTCGACCACAAAGAATACCTCACCAAGAAGTCCGTGTGGGCGATCGGCGGCGACGGCTGGGCCTACGACATCGGCTTCGGCGGCATCGACCACGTCATGGCGCAGAACCGTGACGTGAACCTGCTCGTCCTGGACACCGAGGTCTACTCCAACACCGGCGGCCAGAGCTCCAAGTCCACCCCGACCTCCGCGGTCGCGAAGTTCGCCGCGGGCGGCAAGCAGGTCGCGAAGAAGGACCTCGGCGCGATCCTGATGACCTACGGCTACGTCTACGTTGCCCAGGTCGCCATGGGCGCCGACATGAACCAGACCCTCAAGGCCATCCGCGAGGCCGAGAGCTATCCCGGCCCGTCCATCATCATCGCCTACTGCCCCTGCCTTGAGCACCACATCAAGCGCGGCATGAGCTCCACGCAGGACGAGATGAAGCGCGCCGTCGAGTGCGGCTACTGGCACCTGTACCGCTACGATCCGCGCCGGATCGCCGAGGGCAAGAACCCGTTCCAGCTCGATTCTCCCGAGCCCAAGACCGACAAGATCATGGACTACCTGATGGGTGAGAACCGCTACGCCTCCCTGAAGAACAACTTCCCCGCCAAGGCCGACGCCCTCTATGAGCGCACGATCGCCGAGGCGAAGGCCCGCTACGAGAAGTATAAGAAGATGGCCGAGGGCTGATGCCCCGACTGCCGCTTCTTTTCACAGCGCGTCTTTGAGCACTTCCGCCCCCTCCCACATGGGAGGGGGCGGTTTTTATCTTGACGGGCGGGGTTGAATTTGGTAGTATTTTTCAAAGAGCTTTAAAAAGGGAGTGACGAACATGCCTGCATATAAACGCCTGCTTCCGCTCATTCTGGCCGCGCTGCTGCTCTCCGGCTGCGGCGGGAAGAAGGAGGAGGCCGCCGCCCAGACCGAGGCTGCGCCGCCGGCCGCCGCAGCGAGCGCAGCGGTCGAGCCCGCGGCTGTGGATCCCGAGCCTGAAGCGCCGCCCGAAAGCAAAGCCGAGCTCACGGAGGACGATACCCGCGTGACCGTCGGCGTCGACAACACTGCCGCGATGTTCGCGCAGGCCGTCTCGGGCCGCTGGCTCTATGACCCGGACGACGGGATCGAGACCGTGACATGTGAGATGCAGATCACGCCGATCGGCGGCGAGGATCTGAGCGTCCAGCTGGAATTCACGCGTGAGGACAACAGCCGTCTGCGGATCCACTGCGACGGCCAGGCCTACGAGTGGGAGAACTGGGACAAGACGAGCACGATGCCGATCCTCCGGCTCGAGCCTGAGGAAAAGACCGGCCTTCCGGGAGTGGACTACATCTTCGAAGAGGTCACGCTCGTGAACGGCTACCGCGTGGCGTCGCTTGCGATCGTCCCCGAGCTGGACTCCCCCTTCGACGTGCTCGACGAGTGGCAGTGGCAGCGGCTCGACGGCATCTTCTTTACCCAGTACTCCGGTGACCTCTCAACACAGCCGCTGCGTACGGCCGACGATTTCACCGCCCGCTGCTGGAGCGACGGCGCCGACGGCACGGTCTGGCTCGACGACGTGACGCCGGACCCGGGCTTAAACGGCTATATCAACGACCTGCGCGAGTGCGTGCAGTATGCGCCCGCGCCCGGCTTTGCGTGGCCCGAGGAATGGTACGAGGGCGTCTACTATCAGATCTCGACCGACGGCGAGGGCCGCATCACCGCGGCCGTTACCGCGCCGCCGCCGGAGGCGGAAACACCGCCCGAGGTGCCCGGGGAGACGCCCGCGGGCGTGGAGGCGCCCGACACGTCTGAAGCTCCGGAGGATCCGGAAGTGCCCGATGCCCCCGACGGCGGCGGGCCTGACGACTTTTTCGACCAGTATCTCTTCGACGTGCTCTACTACAACGTCTACGACGTGACCGACCTGGTCGACCGTGACGGCTGCTATGTCACCGACAGCGGCGAGACGATCCGCATCCGCGGCGAGGACTACCGCATCGCCGAGGTCCGCTCTCAAGACGGCCTTGTCGTCGCGGGTGGCTACTATGCCGTGAGCCTGTATCTCGACCCGCCGACCGTCTACCACTCCCCCGTCTACCCCTACCGCTGGAAGATCTGCGGTTTCGGCTGAGAATACGACACAGCACCCTTTTTCTTTCAAAAAAGCGTGCTGTGTCGTTTATTTCATTTTATTCAAATATTCATGCATAAACGCAGTGCTTCGGATTGACAGACGCGCGCAAAGCCTTTATAATAATTCATTACAACCGGGTTTTGCCCCGGCGGAATACTATTGGATGAAAAGGAAGTACTTTCTCATGAAAAAACTGATCGCTCTGCTTCTCGGCGCGACGATGGCTCTGTCGCTGGCCGCCTGCGGCGGCTCCTCTTCGGGCAGCAGCTCCTCTGCGAGCGCCCCGGCTGCCTCTTCCTCCGCACCGGCCGCGTCTTCTTCCGCGCCCGCGGCCTCTTCTTCCGCGCCGGCCGCCGAAGAGCCTGAGCTCGTACTCGTGGAAGACGGCAAGCTGACCGTCGCCACCTCCCCCGACTTCGCCCCCTATGAGTTCTACGCGATCGACGAAAACGGCGATCCGCACATTGCCGGCTTCGACATGGCGCTCGCGCAGTATGTCGCAGACCACATGGGTCTTGAGCTTGTGGTCGTTCCGATGGACTTCGACGGCGTTCTCATGAGCGTGCAGACCAAGAGCGTCGACCTCGGCATGGCCGGCCTCTCCGCCGACCCCAAGCGCGAGGGCATCATGGACTTCTCCACGATCTACTATCAGGGCGGCCAGTCCTTCGTGACCGTCAAGGGCAATGAGGACAAGTTCTCCACGCTCGAGTCCCTCAACACCGCCGGGCTGACCGTCGGCGCGCAGACCGGCTCCATCCAGGTCGACCTCGCTGAGGAGTTCTCCGCCGACACCGACATCATCCAGCTCCCCAAGGTCACCGAGATCATCGCCGAGCTCCTGGCCGGCAAGCTCGACGGCGCCTACATCGAGACCGCCGTGGCAGAGAGCTATGCCAAGAACTATCCCGAGCTCGCGATCGTACAGGACGTCCCCTATGACACCGAGGGCTCCGCGATCGGCGTCGTGAAGGACAACCCGGCCCTGCTCGCCGCCGTCAACGAGGCTGTTCAGGCCGCTCTTGACGACGGCTCCATGGCGCAGTTCGTCGCCGAGGCCAACGAGCTCGCCGGCGGCGAGATCTACGAGGGTCTGCTCGAGGGCTGAGCCCCGCCTCCCCAGACAACCACACAGCGCTTCCCCCCCGGTTGACGGGGGGGATCGCGTCTTAAACGAGGAGTGACGAAATGGGCAATTTCATTCAGATCGCCAACTTCGGCAAGATCACGGCCTACAAGTCGATGTTCCTGCAGGGCACCGGCGTTACGGTGCTTCTGAGTATCTGCACGGTCTTGATCGGCTTTCTGCTCGCGCTGGTGCTCGCGGTCATGCGCCTTTCAAAATTCACGCCGCTCGGCTTTCTCGGCGTCGACAAGGACGGCCACCTGCGCGACGGCGGCGCGCTGCTCGCGATCAGCCGCTTCAATCCCCTGAGCTTTCTTGCCACGGCCTACGTCGAGATCCTCCGCTCCACGCCGGTGGTCGTGCAGATCGCGATCATCTACTACGGCGTCTTCGGTTCGCTCATCACGCTGCCGAAGTTCACGTTCCTGGGCTTCATCAAGTTCGACCGCTTCTTCCCGGGCGTGATCGCGCTCGGCATGAACTCCGGCGCGTACCTGTGCGAGATCATCCGCTCGGGCATCCAGTCGATCGACGGCGGCCAGACCGAGGCCTCGCGGAGCCTGGGCATGACCCAGTTCCAGACGATGGTCCACATCATTTTGCCGCAGGCGATCAAGAACATCCTGCCCGCGATCGCCAACGAGTTCGTCGTCATCATCAAGGAGTCCGCCATCACCTACACGATCGGCGTGCAGGACATCATGTCCACGGTCAACGCCGTGCGCGGCGCGACCTTCATCATCATCGAGCCGCTGCTGGTGGCGACGGCGATCTACTTCTGCCTCTGCTTCCCCACCAGCAAGGTCATTGCCTACTTCGAGAGGAGGATGAGCCGTGGCGACCGGCGATAAGCTGATCAGGGTCATCGACCTGAAGAAATACTACAACAAGGGCGCGATCAAGGCGCTCGACGGCGTGACGGTCGACATCGACCGCGGCGACGTGATGGTCGTCATCGGCCCCTCAGGCTCCGGCAAGTCCACGTTTCTGCGCTCGCTGAACCTGATGGAGGAGCCGACCGGCGGCTCGATCCTCTTCGACGGCGTGGACATCACGATGAAGAAGGTGCCCGACGCGAACGGCAGGCTCGTGAAGCTCGACATCGACAAGCACCGCCAGAAGATGGGCATGGTCTTCCAGCATTTCAACCTCTTCCCGCACATGACGATCATGGACAACATGACGCTTGCGCCGATCCAAGTGAAGCATATGGCGCGCGCCGCGGCCGAGGAAAAGGCCCGCGGCCTCCTCAGACGAGTCGGGCTCGAGGACCGCGCGGGCGCGTATCCGATCCAGCTCTCCGGCGGCCAGAAGCAGCGCGTCGCGATCGTGCGCGCGCTCATGATGGAGCCCGAGGTCATGCTCTTCGACGAGCCGACCTCCGCGCTCGACCCTGAGATGGTCGGCGAGGTGCTTGACGTCATGCGCGAGCTTGCGCATGAGGGCATGACGATGGTCGTCGTCACCCACGAGATGGGCTTTGCCCGCGAGGTCGGCAACCGCGTGCTCTTCATGGCGGACGGCAAGCTCCTCGAGCAGAACACGCCCGCCGAGCTCTTCGGGAACCCGCAGCACCCGCGGCTCAAGGACTTTTTGAGCAAGGT